>CAYMHE010000009.1:30382-45430 GCA_964390175.1 uncultured Paludibacter sp. | reverse complement strand
TTTTATATATCTCATGTTGAGACAAATATACGAATATTAATCCATAATACCAAAAAATGGTGTATTATATTATTCCAACTACTTAATGTTTCTGATCAGAGAAATTGTTGATAGCGAGAATAACTTTCTTAACGCTTCGCTAAAAGTTATTACCCGCAATCAACAAAGTATAATCATCATTATCATGATTTTTTTTAATTTAAAAGTAATAACAAAAAACAAGTAATAAAACGGTCAACGTTATTCAGGCATCAACAACCCGAAACTCAGAACTCGAAACTCGAAACCCGAAACCCGAAACTCAGAACCCGAAACTAATTATGATGCCCCATATTCAATTTTATTTTTTTCAAATCTTCCAGGTTGTGCACCGGACGTTCGATATCGTAAGGAATCGGACGTTTAGAGAAAGTCTGGAAATAAAGCAGACAGGCATCTTTCCACCAAACGGCATCTTGTGCCTGAATGCGCAATTTCGATTGCACTTCCGCAAATCGTTGTGCATCGATAAATGGTTCAGCCTTGTCCCATATTTTCTGAAACCCGCGCACATCATTCACACCTTTATCGTAGGTGTAACACATTTCGTCCCACAGCGTTCGTCCGCTTTTCATTTTATAATCCCATGGCAAATGATGAAACCATAAAATATATTCGTCAGGGCAGGTTGCCGGATTGTTGAATTGTTCTTTTAAAGGAGAAGCATATTGACTTACCGCATTACTTCCACTTGTAGTACGGTCGAAACCAAGCCCTTTGGCATCTGCATTGTGATAATACTTTGGCAACCAATCAGCACGCGCACCCGGAACATCACACCAGGGTTCCGGACCGTAGTGATGCGTCCATGCAAAGATATGGTGTAATCCTAAAGGCATCATATAGTCAACGGCAGTCTGGTGCGAAGCCAGCATCATATTTTTAATCGACAATTGAAAATCGGCAGTTGACATCGAATTTGTTGCTACCGGTGTTCCCTCCTCAAGGGGCGAGGTAAAGGTCATTTTAATCCATTCATCAGCTATTTTTTCAGATGTCATCTGATTGTTCCATGCCAACCGACCGAAAGCGTACCAGTTGGCTTGTGCAAAATGATGCCCGGTCCAATTCACATCTTTACCAATATTAGCAACACCCGCAATGGCAGATAATTTATTTCCAAAAACGCGTCCATCGGTTACCTTGGCTATTGTAGCGCCCTGACCTTTGCAATAAGTGTCGGCTTTCAGAAATTCTTCCCACATAGGCGAAAGAAAAACCAAATGATTTGAATGTCCGAGGTATTCCTGAGTAATCTGTAATTCGGCCATCAATGGAGTTTTCTTCATGGCGCCGAACAAAGGACTGAAAGGTTCGCGGGGCTGAAAATCAATAGGGCCGTTTTTTACCTGAATCATTACATTGTCCTTAAACTTTCCATCGAAGTTGATAAACTCCTTGTACGCTAATTTGGCACGGTCATCACCTGGTTCATAAACAAATGCGCGCCACATAACAATACCACCATGAGGTTTCAACGCATCGGCCAGCATATTGGCACCATCCACATGCGTACGTCCATAGTCCATTGGGCCGGGAAGTCCTTCTGAATTTGCTTTCACCAAAAATCCACCAAAGTCGGGAATAAGTTTGTAAATTTCGTTGGCTTTATCTTTCCACCATTGCTGCACCTTCACATCCAATGGATCGGAAGTAGGCAGTCCGCCCAATTCCTTTGGCGACGAAAAATTAATCGATAGAAAAACACGCATATTATAAGGACGCAACACTCCGGCTATGGCTTTTACTTTCTGAAGATATTCGTCCGAAAGAATTTTAGGAGAAGCGTTTACATTGTTCAATACAGTGGCATTGATACCGATAGAAGCATTTGCACGTGCATATTCCTGATAGCGTGGAGAAAGAACGGCTGGTAATTCTTCCCAGTTCCAGATAGAATGTCCTGAATAACCACGTTCCACAGTTCCATCCAGGTTGTCCCAATGATTGAGGATACGCAATGCATACGAAGGTTTTTCTTTCACATTCAACTGATCGGAAAACTCATTCATTTGAACGAGACGCAACAAATGAAATACTCCATAAAGTAAACCTTTGTCGGTAAGCGAAGCTACAACCGTAGCCTTTTTTCCATTGACCGACACACTTTTAATCATGTATCCTTCGTTCCCCAGGGCAACAAGTTCTTTTTGTAATCCCAGGTTTCGTATTTGTTTATCTTTGGCTGTACCTATCAAAAGGCTACCATTTTCGACAATCGTTTTCGATGCAAGCTCCTGCCCTTTCAGCTCAGTCCATGCCGATTGAAATTCTTTGTAGGGCAAGGATTTAGTAGAAGTCACTATAGAACTGAACAGATTTGCGTCTGTTGTAGTTTTGTTGAACCGAAGCCACAGACGACTACCATCTTCGGCACTTGCACTCCATGCTATTGCAGAAAGGATAAAACCTAAAACTAAAGTTCTTTTTATCAATTTACTCATATTTAAGTATTTACTATTTAAAAATTTACAATTTAAGAAAAAACAGATAAAGAACACATTACCGGATGATTAATGTGAGAATCTGTTATTCACATTACTTACTCGTTTATATACAATTTATCACCTTTAAGCTGTATTGTTTTCTGAACTGCTTTTTTCTGTAGCAGCGCAGTTTCATCGGGTTGTTTTCCACCTACAGAAACCAATACCTTTCCTTCTTTTACAATAGCAATGTTATCAGTATCTCTTCCGGCTATTTGCGAAGGTTTCAATTCAAAATCAACTATTTGTGTTTCGCCGGCTTTCAGGAAAACACGTTTGAAACCCTGCAACGAACGTATAGATTTGCGCAACTCGCTGTCAGGCAAAGATACATAAAGTTGCACTACTTCCTCGCCATCGCGGGTACCGGTGTTCGTTACATTGACCGACAATTTTACATTTTCGCCAATCTTAGCTATTTCGGGAGCTTCTTTCAACTTATATTCAAAAGTGGTGTAACTTAGTCCGTACCCAAATTCATAAAGTGGTTTTCCTTCGAAATAACGATAGGTTTTCCCTTTCATGCTGTAATCCTCGAAGCCCGGGATTTGATCTATATCTTTGTAAAAGGTAAGCGGCAGTCGACCTGAAGGATTGTAATCACCGAAAAGGATATCGGCAATGGCAGTACCTCCAGCCTGACCCGGATACCATGCTTCGAGAATGGCAGGCACATTTTCGGCTTCCCAGTTGAAGGCTAACGCACTACCATTCATCAGCACCAATACTGTGGGTTTTCCGAGCGCCTGTATTTCGCGAATCAGTTGTTTCTGGCTTTCGGGCAATTGAATATCCAAACGATCGCCTCCTTTAAATCCCGGAACTTTCACCTTCATCTCTTCACCTTCGAGCATCGGACTAAGCCCCATGCAAAGGATCACAACATCCGATTTTTTAGCAAGCTCTATCGCATTTTTCTCTAAATCATTATCGGGAGCATCCCAAAGTAGTTTTGCCATGGCATACTCGCTGTTACTTTCCAACAAATCAAAGCGGATGTTGTACTTTTTACCGGCTTCTAACTCAACATAGGCATAATCCTTACTGGAGTGATGTCCGTTGGGTTTTGTTTTCACAAGCAAAGAATCGTTCAGATAAAAATTAAAGCCTGCAAAGCCTTCGCCGCCAATAGCGTACTTTCCTGTAACCGGCGGCACTAAAACACCTGTCCACCGCACCGAGTACTGCGTATCTTTCATATCCTCGAAAGGCGCTTTGTCCCACCACACAAAGTCGATGTTTTTATCTATATGGCGATGTTTTACTGTTCCTTTGAACTCATATCCATCATAATAACTTGCCGCTAAACCTTTTTTCTTCAATGTATTGTCCGTATAGAAATGTCCGGCCGGAATGGCAGTCAGATAAGGCAATTCATCGGCAAGCCGGCAGCCCTGTGCAAACTCTACCTTTGCATTGGGTAACTTGGCTTTTATTCCCATTAACGGTGTTACTATTTTCGAAGGATAACCGTTGTAATTACCCAGCAATACATCTGCATCATTGGCATTTGGCCCAATCACAGCCACTCTTTTTACTTTTTTCGAAAAAGGCAAAGTGTTATTTTTGTTTTCGAGCAATACCATTGATTTGCGTGCTGCATCCAGGGCTAACTGCTGATGTTCCTTGCTATCCACCACCGTCATTGGGATATTAGTAAAAGGTACCAGCCCATCAGGGTCGAATTCGCCAAGTTTCATTCGTGCCAAAAGCAACCGTCGAATGGAAGTGTTGATTTCAGCCTCGGAAACATAACCCAACTCTACTGCTTTGGGCAAAAATCTGGAGTAAGTATCGCCACAATTCAAATCGGTACCAGCTTTTAAAGCCATGGCCGAAGCTTTTTCGCCATTTTCGGTAATGGCATGTGCTGCTTTATCGTAGAAATCGAAAATTGCATAGCAGTCCGAAACAATATAACCACCAAAATTCCAGTTATTTCGCAGGATATTTTCTAAAAACTCATTACCGCAACAAGGAATTCCGTTAGTCCGTTGGTAAGCACACATTACCGAATAAGCTTTGGCCTCGGTAATCGTTCTTTTAAAATGAGGAAGATAAGTTTCGGCCAAATCGTAATCGGCAGGCCATACATCAAACGAATGTCGGTTCCATTCAGGACCGCTGTGTACCGCAAAGTGCTTTACAGTAGCCACCAGTTTCAGGTAGCGCGGATCGTTGCCCTGAAGACCTTTGATAAAAGGAATTGCAAGTTCGGATGTTAAGAATGGATCTTCTCCATAGGTTTCCATACCACGTCCCCAGCGTGGATCGCGAAAGATATTGATGTTTGGCGTCCAGTAAGTGAGGCCCATGTACATTCCGTATTTTCCCTGACGCTGAAAATCATTGTATTTGGCACGTGCTTCATCGGAAATAGCATTTGCAATTTTGTACATTCCCTGTGTATCCCACATGGCTCCCATACCAATGGCCTGAGGAAACACTGTGGCTAAACCGGCCCTTGCCACACCATGGAGGCATTCGTTCCACCAATTATACTTTTTAATACCGAGTCGTGGAATAGATGGTGAGTCGTAACTCATTAACTGAATTTTCTCATCTAAAGTCAGCCGCGACACCAAATCATTTGTTCGTTCTTCAAAGCTTAGTTTTGTATCCTGCCAGGGTTCAGTAGCATTTAAAACGGAACCTGAGGAAAAAAGAACAGAGGCTGTTAGAAATAAAATAAATCTGATTTTTTTCATATTAAAAAATAATTGTGTTGTACAAAATTCAAGGCAATGCATCCTTATCATTATTTGAATGCCTGAGTATTTACATACGATTCATGAGAAAAACACACAAAGCAATGACTACCACCCAATTAAATTAAGCAATAGATCTTCATAACAAATTCAAATCTGATTTCAGAATACAAAAAACAATTTAGTTACAAAATTAGGATTTTATAGCTGATAATTAAATTTAAATCGATTTTTAAAGTAATTGTTTAACGGAATTAATAATTTTCAACAAATCAATTCTTTTTTTTGATTATTGAAATTTCGATGGTTCTTTCGCTCCTTCCATATTTTACAAAAAAAGCAAATTCGGAACAATCATTAAGAGCTGTAATGGAAAGCGATATTTCTAAAAAAATACCTGACAGGATATTAAAAGCTGTCAGGTATTTTGTTGTGTAAAAAAGTACTGTTTTAATCAGCAATTAATTGACAATTAAAGATCCACCATTACAAGGAATTACAATTTCAATTTCTTGTTTTTTGGTGATTTTCAGTGGTGTGATTTTTCCGTTCAGAGTAGTATCGTCACTGTACAAACTTACCTGTGAACCGGGAGCAAACATCGGCAGTTTCAGCTTCAATTTAATTGTTTCTTTCTGAGCATTGACACCTGCCACATACCACTTATCGCCATGTCGGCGGGCAATAATCACGTATTTTCCGGGATAGCCATCGATAAATCGAATCTCGTCCCAGGTAGTGGGAACAGTCTTCATAAAATCGATTGCCCACTGTGGAGCATCTGTCAGATTATTAGGAGTAAGAGCAAAATGCTGTACACCACTCTGGAACAAAACTGCTGTAGCCAAGGCAAAAACATCCGAAGTCATACGTTTGCTTCCACGATTCGGCGTATTATTGCCATTATAAAATTTATTGAGCGCGCTTCCTCCAAAGTCCATGCTACCCACCGTATTGCGGATAAAAGGATGCAAAGTGGCGTTAAACGCTTCGTTGTCGCAACTGCGCTGACCGAAATAAAGATTTTCGCTGGCCAAAACAGCTTCGCTGGCAGCATAATTAGGGTACATGCGTTCCCAACCACGTGGCAAAGTACAACCATGAAAAATAACCATAATACCATAATCGTTGGCATCAACCAAAATATCTTCGTAGAGTTTCATGGTCATCTGTTTGTCGCCTCCGAAGAAATCCACTTTGATACCTTTCACTCCAATACTTTTCATCCATGCCATTTCTTTACGACGGGCAATGGTATTGTCCATTATGCCACGTGGGCCCTGAGGCGCATCGTTCCAGTATCCATTGGAGTTGTACCATAGATAAAGCGATACGTTTTTGCTCGCTCCGTATCTGGCTAATTCTTCTATTTTTTCACGACCAATTTGTGTATCCCAAAGCGCATCCACCAAAATGGTATTATACCCCATAGCAGCACTAAAATCAATATATTCTTTCTGAACGTTGAAGACCGTACCTCCATCCATTTTCAGAATCCAGCTCCACGAACCCTTGGTGTATTCGTACTTTTGCGATGCCGCATAACGTGGTTCTACCACATCGAAAGGTACAGTAGTTTCAACAATAGGTTGCAGGGTTTCACCCACAGTTATGGTACGCCAGGGTGTATAGCCCGGAAGCGACATACCCGGCGAAGCAGTTCCGTTGCCATTATTTTCGCCCTCCATGGGGAAACCAATGGTATATAATCCACCTTCATGACCTATCAGTCGGCTGCCGCAATAACGGCTATCCACACCTGTTTCCGAAATCAGCACCCAACCCTGAGTGCCTACTTTAAACAGACAGGGGAAAGTAAATCCGTTGTTATCGTTTCCGTTTTTCCCCATCGGAGCATCCGGCATATAACTGGTCTCATAACTAGGCATAGTACGGGCAAATCCTACCATCGGCTTACTTTGCGGACACAGGAAAGTAGTGGTTCCTTCAGGAAAAACAAAACCGGAAGTTTCTTCGTTTACCACACACGATAATCTGTCTCTTTGCGGATAAACTTTGTATCTGAATGCCACATCATTATTACTTACTCTGAAAACCACATCGAAAACAGGTTTTTCAGCTTTATTGAAAGTCAGAACAGTCTCAGTTGCCTGATAATGTACATTGCTTTTCTTGATATTGGGCAGCGAATAACTTTCTTCAACAGATTTTTGAGTTATTTTATCGCTGATTGATAAATCTTTCGTAAAATCCCCCACATTGGTTTTCATTCCAATGGGTGAAGGTTTCAGAAAAACTTTACCATTGTAAGTAACGGTATAAACAGGAACGCCTGCATTTATAGCAACCATCACTTCCAGTTTTCCATCGGGACTAATTATTTTTTTATCCTGAGCTTTTGCAAAAGTAGCTATCAACACAAAAGCAAGACATAAAATACTGATTTTCTTCATTTTTAAAAATATACGTTTGGGTTAGTTTTCAGAAATTTTATCGGATATGCGGAAATAATCGAAATCGGCATATCCTCCGGGATTTTTCGACGAATAATTGTATAATCCGAAGCGATATCCCATAAAATGTTCCATCAGCGTGTATTCCATTTTGAGCGAACCGCCAATGACATTCCATTTTTTGCCATCTAGACTATAAAAAAATCTGGCCACATCCGTTTGGTTACGAAAATCGCATTCAATTTTCAGATAGATTTTATTTTTTGAAAGCGGAATGCTTTGCAATTCTGTTGGCTTATCGGTTTTGTTGCTCACCATATACACATATTTCGCTTTGCCAACCACTTTCACACCAACCACTCCGAATTTGCGTTGCAATGCCACCAAACCGGCGAAGTCACCATCTTTCAGTTTTGAAACGTCAATCAATGTTGTTCCCGAGCAAACAGGACCAAAAGTGCGTTGAGTTAACGTATTGCGCGATTTGAGAAATAAACTATCGATACGGGCGGTTTTAAGACGCAGGTATCCGGGACGTTCGGTCACCGACCAAAGACTGTTATCCGGATTATGGTTCCATTGCCAAACCAACGGTAAAGCCGGTTCGCCTTTTTTGCGGGTAAATTCATCGTTATTAACAATGCCGGGAATCAGGCTTTTATTCGCAGGCAAATCAAGTGTTTCCGGCACTTTTCCATTTTCGCCCATTACAGGCCATCCGTCCACCCATTTCATTGGGACAAGATAAGGTATTCGTCCTACCGATCCGTGATCCTGAAACAGATAAGCAAACCATCTTCCATCGGGCATATCGATGATGCTGCCCTGTGCCACACCTTGGTCCTGCAAAGCGATGCGACCTTCCCATGGACCTAAAAGGTTATCGGCACGATGTACCAATACCGTACGCATACCTCCACGCGGCCAGGAAATATTAAACAAATAGTATTTGCCATCATGTATAAACAGTTGCGATCCTTCTGCCTTGAGCATATTTGGTTCGGTTGGTGCACTTGCATTTTCGATAAGTACCTGATTGACGCCTCCTTGTTTAACTCCTGTCAAATCCTCATTCAGTTCAATAATCTGAAGTCTGCCACCACCTGTAATCAGATAGGCACTACCTTTGTCGAAAACCAGCGTACAGTCATGGTATCCCGGTTTAAACTCGCTCTTCTGCCATTTCCCTTTTTCAATATCATTGGTTCTGAAAATATAGGTTTTGTCGGTAGTTTGTGCATATGTTGCAATGTAATACATCCCATTGTGATACCGGATACTGCTTGCCCACGATCCTTTTCCATAATTACTCTTTCCGTTGATCAGACTCAATTCATCCATTTCGCCTAAAGTGTCATAAGCATAATTTATAATCTCCCAATTCACCAAATCTTTCGATTTCATAACGGGAATACCCGGATTCATGTGCATGGTGGTGCTGGCCATGTAGTATGTATCGCCAACACGAATCATTGCCACGTCAGGCACATCGGCAAAGATGATAGGATTGTGTGCTTTTTGCGCTTGCGCAGAAAACGTAACAAACAATGCCACAAGCAAAATGGCAATAGAAATGTTTCTTTTCATTTTTAATTTATTGTTGATTGTTAATAATTTACTGTTATTATCGAAAAAAAAAATTACTCGTTGATGTATTTTTCCAAAATTGATTTCAGACTTACATTATCATGATGTCCTAATTCTGGATTTACCACTTCCGATTTTTTATTTACCAGCACATAATGCGGAATTCCCGATATATTGAATTTAGCGGCTAAAAAGTTCCATTCATCATTGGTTACACGGTAATGCTCGCCTTTGATATCCTGAATCATGTTTGCCCAGGTACTTTGAGGCGAAGTTGGATTGGTGATATATACAAAAACAATATCTTTACCTGCCAACTCTTCTTTTAAAGGTTTAATTTGTTCTATTCCACCACGGCATGGTCCGCACCAGGTAGCCCAGAAATCCACATAAACAACTTTTCCTTTGTATTCGGCCATTATGGCATCAAAAATCTGATCGCCTTCCACTTTTGGCGTTTCGTTCACTACAAAATCTTTCATTTTTGTGTTGGCTTCCAATTTGGCAATGGTCTGTGCGTTACAAAGCGCTACATAGTTGGCTACAAAAGGTGTACTGAATTGTTGTTGAATTGTTTTTAATTTTTTGTCGCTTACCGGTGTAAGTTCTTCCACAATTTTACGGCAATCATCCTGTGCTATCACTATATCGGTGGCTAAGCCTTTGTCAATATTGAGTCGTTTTTTTAGATTTTCGTATGTTGCTGAATACCATCTGTTGTTGTGTATATCAGTAATGAACTCTCTGTGCTTTTCATGAAATTTTGAAATAGAATCAGAATACAGCGAATAAAATTCTTTGGTTTTTTGTACTAATGCCGATGCATCATGCTTTCTGAGAATTTTCCATAATTTTTTTTCGTCGGAAGTGAGCTTTATCTTGTTTTCTTTGAAATAATTATCGATAATTTCATTTGAAATTTTATTGTATTTTTTATAAATAATTTGCAGGGTGTCACTGTATTTACTATTGAAATCAGCTATTCCTGCACCGAATTTTTTATTAAACTCCTGCTCCTCTTTTGTGTTCCTGAGCGAATCCAGTTCATTTAGTTGATCTATCATCAATCGCTGCGAAGCCGGCAAAACATATCCCGATTTTTCGAGTTCGAGAGCTATATCCTGCGTATTGCTTGAGAGCTTAAGGTCTGTAGGACGAAGTATATCCAGAAATTTCAACCTGTTAATGAATGTATTATAACCCGAGCTTAACACTGCTAACTGATTATTTACTAAGTCGGTGTTCAGAAAATCGTAATAATCGGCAGTGATCGAATCGGGTTTTTCCGGCAATGTTCGTTGCGTACGTGGTATTTTATTTTTGTCGCGATAAGCATTGTCCCAGTACATGTTATATTCCATTTTGTTTCCTGCATAACTGTACAACAAATCCATTTTTGCTACCTGATAGGCCTTGGCAGACAGGGAACCTGTTTTGGCCAATGAGTCAAGCATTTTCATATCTTTTGATTCAAAGTTACTGCAAAACAGCTTATATTGAGCAGGTGTCATGTCAAGGATTTTTTCACTTCTCTCGTTATAATTAAAACTTCGATAATGGTTAAGCCTCGTCAAATCATAATTGATTCTTGCTGTTTCGCCCATAAACAGAATTAGTTTTTTGCTGGGGTCGATCAGCTGAAAAAGCTCTTTACCCGGTTCCAGAAAAACAGATCCGTTAAAAATGGGCGACCTTACCCAACATGAGTGAGGGTAGTAAAATGGAAGTTTCATTGAGAAATAACCATTTTCATCTATCCGCGCCACAAACGAACTTTGATTACCGGTAATAATGTCATCCAACGAAACTGAAATTGTTTTCACTCCGGTTCGCGCAGTGTAGTTTTTAATATAGCCGCTGTAAGTAGCCGAATCGATGTTGAAAACCGGCAATTCGTAGGGTTTGTCATTGGCAGGTTTTTTCATTCGGGCTTCAGCTTCATTATTGTTGTATTCCTTCATGGTTAGAGCCGTTTCACCAATAAGTAAACTTCCCTCGCCATTTATTTTATAGAAAAGCTCATGCGTCACATTCTTATTGGTAATAAGGAGTGAATGCTGAGTTTTTTTCGTTTTCGTGAAAGCATAAGTCCAGATTTTGTTTTTGTAAACGATGTGTTTTTCGTAAATACCAAACTCCCAGTTCCCTGTCGTTTCATCAAACCAATTGCCTATCATTGCTTTAGGCAATAAATCAGTTACTTTGATTGGTTTCAGCCTGATATCGTAAATAAACCATGAACCTTTTTCATTGGCTTCGCCATAGTCGATAAATGCTGTGGAGGTAGGAACAGCAGGAAATATCAACGCATAAGTCACTTCTCCCGAAGCAGGCATTGAATAACGCTCGTTCAACGGAATGCCCTCGGTGCGCTTAATGAATAACTTATCGCCGCCATCGGGCTGAATATAAGTTTCTTTAGGAATATTGATCCAACTACCCGGATTGTAAATAGTGTGAATATGCAGCACTGTTGTGCTATCCGTCAGTTCTACTTTTTTAATTGTAGAATTATTGTTTAAACTCAACCCGGTTTGAGGGTTATTGATTACAGTCTGAGCATAGCCGTCGATGACTGAAAAAACAAACAAAAATGACAATAATACGATTTTTTTCATGAGAATAAATAATTTAATATCAAACGATTAAAGTAACTGTTGAAATTACAAAAAAAGGTTATAAACTGTATTGGTTTTATTTACGTGTTTTTATTCTGATAACTGTGAGCGACATTGGCGGAGCTGAATACTCAAAGGCCTTTTTCACCTTCATAGTCAATTGCACCGGAGCTATTTGATTCATGTTATCCAAAGTATTTTCCGCTTCAGCATCGCCCGTAAGCACTGTTTGTTCCGCGTTCGAAGCCAAAGATTTAAATTTCGAAAGATTGATTTTCATTGGCTTGGCAACATTGGAATAATTCACCATCTTCAGCATCACATCACCGGACTTGCTATCGCGCACACACGAAGCAGCCAGCGTGGAATCTTTTTCATTTTTCGAAATCACATTGCCGAAATAATAATCTCCCTGATTAGCCGAAAACATTTTCTGTACGTAATAATTCGGTGTCAAACATATTTTTGTGTTATCGAAAAATATCATATCCGTTGTCCATTGGGTGAAATCTTTTTTGGCAAGTAAAGGTGCGTACGAAGCCATTCGAACCACATCTCCATTACGTTCAAGACCAGTCATATAAACTGCTTCGGCAATCGCATTTTTCATTTTGTTTCCCCACGAAGCATATTCGCCCAGATAAACCTCCCCTTTATTTCGGTCATATTTATCATAACGATGCTGATTGTCCATCAACCATGCCGGTTGTACATAATAGTGTTCATCCACAACAGGTACATTCAAATCGTTGGCTATCTGCCAACCCTTTTCAAAGTCCTTTCCACTATGCAGAGGTCCTGATGTCCCTATTACCGTGATTTCAGGATGCTTTTCTTTCACCGCTTTATAAATCATTCTGAAACGTTCTTCGAATTCAGGCGTCATTTTATCTTCATTTCCGATGCCTACATACTGAAGGTTAAACGAAGCCGGATGACCTGCAGCCGCTCTCTTAGCTCCCCAAGTAGAAGTTGCGGGTCCGTTTGCCCATTCAATCAGGTCGAGCACCTCCTGAATGTACTCATCCATATCGTCCAGACTCAATGCCTTTTGACCGGCACCACCAATCACATGTGTTCCTCCGGAGTTCTGACAGCTTACACCTGCAGGTAAAACAGGAACCGGCTTAGCTCCAATATCTTCGCACAACTGGAAGTATTCAAAGTAACCGAGACCTGCTGTTTGATGATATCCCCAGATATTGCGTTGGCCTTTTCGTTCCTCTACGGGACCAATAGTATTTTTCCATCGATACATATTGCCTACACCGTCGCCATGCACCAGACAGCCACCCGGAAAACGCATAAAGCCCGGTTTAATATCTGCTAATTTCTGAGCCAGATTAGCCCGGAGTCCGTTTGGACGATTCTTAAATGTTTTTTCAGGAAACAGCGATATCATGTCAAGAGCCACCACACCACTCGTTTTAGCAAGCACTACAAGCGTCGCGCTATCGCTATCGATAGTAGGAATTAATTCGGTATTGTACTTTTGCCACGATGTTGATGAAACTGAAATTTTGTTCTGAGCCAGGACTTTTCCTTTTGGTGTTTGAAGAATAATCAGAAAATCCATAGCGTTGCAGTTCAGTAATTGAGAGAACATCGAAAAGTGATATTTTTCATCCTTACGAACAACTATTCCGGCAAATCCTGTGTTTTTCAATCCCACACCTGATTCTGCTTTCACACGTGGATAGTTGCCAATATACTCAGCATTCATGACCACATAATGAGGATTATTTACATGAATTGGTGCTTTGGTTTCAACGCTTATACTTCCCAGCGAATGTCCGGGCAAAATAAATTCCCAGTAAGAGAATGGATTCCAATTGCTACGTTCCGCAGGATTGTATTCGAATGAGCGGTTTTGCACCAACTCGGCATAAAGTCCTCCATCGGCAGCATAGTTTATATCTTCAAAAAAAAGTCCGAAAAGGTCGGAACTGATTTTCTTTCCGCCGGAAAATGAAGATTGTGCAACCATGTTTTCAGTACCCTGAAAACACAGCCACACAACCAACAATACATATTTTAGTTTACCCATAAATATCAGATTATGATTGATTGAAAATTCTCAACAAACATGCGCTTACTGAGGTACAGCATCGTTCACCGATGTGGTGTACAAGCCAATCATAGCTCCGGTAAAACCACCGGCTACGTCGGTTGACAAAATATCGCCCGAAACTGTTCCGCCCACATTGGTAAAATCTGTTCCGTTTACTGAATAACTGAATTCGTAATTATCACCAACAGCTTTTACACGAAGTTGTACAGGAGTTTTCAGATCGATTTTTGTGCTGGCAACAATGGTTGATTTTCCTCTTGCTGTTCTTTGGAGCAACAAATAAAAATCTTTATCCTTTTTAGTAATCCCGAACACATAGTTAAATCTTTCGCCCTGTACACAGGTGATGCCTGCCAAATCTTTTTCAGTTTGAGGCTGATAAGTCAGCGTGGTAGTAGCGGTAAAGCTGATGTGCTGTTGACGATAGAAAAGAGTTGAAGTAGGTTTCACCTCTTTGATATTGGTGGCGAATGGATTAATAATCAAACCTTTTTTAGACTGCAAAATAAAATCTTCGCGTGGGCCTCTCAGACCAATCCATCTGTAATCCAGTTTCGGCGCCATAAAATCGTCGGTAAAAGTAAAATTACCGTTAGGCAGAAATCCATCTTTACCTGTTTTGTTTTCCACACCTTTAGGCATTTTGAGTTTTGGTTCCATTGGCACTAAACCGTTTTCGAAAACAGGGAATTCGCCCGACCAGTCAACCGGGAGAATAAATGTTTCACGACCGGTGTTCACACGTTTCTTATCGTTAGGACGCACAGCCAGAAACACACCATAGTATTTACCATCAGGTGTTTGTACCAAATCGGCATGACCAGCCCAATCCACCATATTGGCACGATTCGGGTTCAGATATCTTTGAGATAAAATTGGATTGCTTGGAGCTGGTTTGTAAGGACCTTTAGGACTGTCGCTTACAAAAATAACTTCGCTGTGCCAGTCACCTGTTCCTCCTTCAGCACACATCAAATAATAGCGACCATTCTTTTTGTAAATATGAGGCGCTTCGATCCAGATAGGTTTTTTTGACAAATCCACACCACCATCTACAATAATTTTATCTGTTCCTGCTATTACCTGATCTTTTTCAACATCGTATTCCCAAACTTTGATGACACG
>CAYMHE010000009.1:0-30282 GCA_964390175.1 uncultured Paludibacter sp. | reverse complement strand
CCACAATCGTGTACTTTCAGTTGCGAAACCCTGTCGAGCACATGCCCTATTTGTTTCCAGTTAACCAAATCTTTCGAATGAAAAATGGGCACACCGGGGAACATGGCAAACGATGAACATACCAAGTAATAATCATCGCCTTTGCGGGTAATGCTTGGGTCGGGGTAACAACCTTGCAAAATAGGGTTATAAAACTCGTCCGCTTTCAACGGATTTTTTGTGTACACTTCATCCTCGCCCTGATAAACAAATTTGGTGAATACCGGAGCATTCTTTGCCACTTTCACTTTGTTTTTTTTATCGGCAGCAAAAGCCGAAACAGAAAATAAAGCCATAAAAACTGCTGATAAAATAATTAGTTTTTTTGTCATAAAAACTGATTGTAAGTTGGTTACTCTCATTGATAGATATTTTAGTTTTTCCTATTATTTGCTGATAAGCGTATATATTTTTCCCTTTTCAGTAGGGAAATCGTAAAGCAACGTATTGTTTACTTTAGTGTCGTTTAGTTTTGCAGAAGCCGAGATGATGGGTTTCTGCACTTTAAATGTTTCAAAGAACGGATTTTCATTTGCTCCACTGGCAGCTTTCAAGCCTTTGCCACCTTTCAGAACAAGTTCATTGGGCACACGAATCCGGCAATTTCCTCCTAAGTTGGATTTGATGGTCAGTTTGGTAATACGTCTGTTTTCCCAACTTACACTTACTTCAAAACCTCCATAAGTTCTTAATCCGCTGATTGATCCGCTTTTCCATTCATCAGGTAAAGCAGGCAACACATCGATGGCTCCATCGAAGCATTGAAGTAACATCTCGGTAATTCCCGCTGTACATCCAAAGTTTCCATCAATCTGGAAAGGCGGATGCGCATCAAAGAAGTTGGGATAAGTACCACCGTTGCGTCCCGAACGAACCGGATCGACTAATGTCAACTGATCGCTAATCAATTTGCGGGCATGATTACCGTCGCGCAAGCGTGCCCACCAGTTCACTTTCCAACCCATCGACCAACCTGTAGAAACATCACCGCGATGTACGAGCGAAGTACGGGCTGCATCGAATAATTCAGGTGAAGAATAGGCAGAAATTTGTCCTCCGGGATACAATCCGTAAAGGTGAGATACATGGCGATGTTCGTCCTTAGGATCATCCAGGTCTTCCATCCACTCCTGCAATTGTCCAAAACGACCAACCTGCATAGGAGGAAGACGATTGAGAATTTTCTGGAGATCGGCCATCAACGCCTCATCTTTTTTCAGAATTTTAGCCACCTGAATGGTTTTCGAAAACAAATCAAAAAGTATCTGATTGTCCATAGTGGCACCGGCAATAACCGACGTTCCATGTCCGGCAGGAGCATTTTCGGGCGAAATAGATGGCGATACCACAAGCCATTTGTGTACAGGTTCTTCGATCAGAAAATCCTGATAAAACTCACAGGCTGATTTCATAACCGAATATACCGATTCGAGATATTTCTTGTCGCCGTTGTATTGATATTTCTCCCATAAATGTTGCGAAAGCCAGGCACTTCCCATAGGCCACATTCCCCAGAAAGCACCATCCACTACCCCACTGATGCGCCAAATGTCAGTATTATGGTGAGCTACCCATCCATCGGCACCATACATGGTTTTGGCGGTTTGCTTTCCTGTTTCCGATAGCTCTTTGATCATTTGAATCAGTGGTTCGTGCATTTCAGGCATGTTGGATTTTTCGGCAGGCCAGTAATTCATCTCGGTATTAATGTTGATGGTATATTTACTGTCCCACGCTGGTGAAGTACTGCCATTCCATATTCCCTGAAGATTAGCCGGCTGTCCGCCCGGTTGCGATGAACAAATCAGCAAATAACGACCAAACTGATAATACATGGAAATCAGTTCAGGATCGTAGGTTTTCGAAAAGTTTTTGATACGTTCATTGGTAGGCAAGTGTGCTGCCGGAGAAGTTCCCAAGTCAAAATTTACCCTTTTAAAGTATTTCTGATAAGCCGTAATATGATTCTGCAAAATTTTCGAATAAGGCTTGCCAACTGCCGGAGTCAGATAAGCAATACACTTCTCCGTTTCATTGGCAGTAAGTGTTTTGTAATCGACAAAATTAGTGGCTATTGAAACCAGAATCACCACCTCATTGGCATTGCTTACGTTTATTTTTCCGGCATCAACAGACGTAGTTCCGCCTTTGTTAATCACCTTGGCTCTGGCATCGAATTTTACCTGCCCGGTTACACCTTCATGCGTAGCCGACAATCCGGTCATTTCTAAAGTATTATTGTCTATGGCCTTAGTTGATTTTGACAACGGACCACTGAATCCGGCGGTAAAACTAAGTTTGCCGGGCTTATCTGCCGAAAGTTTCATCACAATCACCTGATCGGGTTGAGAAACAAAAACTTCGCGTTTATACGATACGCCGTCAACTTTATAAGTACTGGTAAAAATCGCTTTTTCTAAATCCAGCTCCCGGTAATAATCGGTATATTTTTCATTTCCTTTGAAAGATAAATTCAAATCACCCACGGTCTGAAACATAGAACCATGCAGTTGCTTGGCCGTAATGTGCTTATTAATAAGAAATTCGGCTCTGCGGTAGTTTCCTGCAAAAATATACTGACGAACTGAATCCAAAGCCGACAAAGACTCCGGATTATCGTTTCGGGAAGGACCTCCCGACCAAAACGTACTTTCGTTCAACTGCAATTTTTCATTGGAAGGATCTCCGAAAACCATAGCCGCCAAACGTCCATTACCGACAGGCAATGCTTCGTTCCATACACCTGCCGGTTTATCGTACCACATCTTTAGCTTACCGCCCTTTTGTGCAGTTGCCCAACAACTTATCAATAAAGCTGCTATCAGGATCAAAAAATTTAATCTTTTCATTGAAATGTGTCTTTTTCTGATATATAAAGTTTACACTTTTTAACCTGCTTATTTAGCCGGTGTTATCACCTGATATTTTCCACTTAAATGCATCAAACTAAACATATACAACAATCCATCATAATAAGGATCGAAGTAACCATCTTCGTAGGGTTGTAGTTTTTCATTCCACAATTTATGCACGTAGTCGAAATCTTTATGCATTAGATTTGTAGTTGTAGCTGTGGATACCAATCCTATCGAATGTCTTAGTTTTTGTGTATTAGTTCCGGCTTTCAAAATAAATTCGGGTGTAGTGCCATCCATATTAAACTGATCTACAAAAGTGTTCAGGCCTTTCGATTTGAAGAATGTCTGAATTCGTTTGGCGTAATCTTCCTGCCATGCTTTATCTTTTCCAAACCAGTTGTAATCCATAGCAATGTTCATCGGCACACGCCATGAATCGTAACGGAAAGCAGCCGGCATCCAACGGGTGGAATGCGGAGCACCGCTAAACTCGGTATAATCGGCATTAAGTCCGGTTACAGGATGACAGGCTCTGTGCAGAAATACACGCGACGTATCGGCACATTCTTTATAAAACTGCTCGTGACCATCTTTGGCATACATAGCCCATACTTCCATAAAGGCAGGTAAATGATATGAAGGATCGGTCCATTTATAACTACTGCCTTCGGGTACAAAAGTGATTTGTTTATGTTCAACATTGATCAGATTATAGATATTACCTGTCCCATCTTTTTTCCACATAGCATCTAATATTCTGCGGGCTTCACCATAATAATTTATGCCTGTATCGTTACCCCAACGGTTAGAGGCAAACAACAAACTGGTGATATAATAAAGTTCACCATCGGTAGCAGAGCCAGGAGAGTTTTGTCTTTGTTTGGCAGGGTCATAGCTCCATGCAAAATAACCTTCGCGGGGACCACTCTGATGTTGCAGGTATTTTTTCGACCAGCGCCATATACGGTCAAAAACATCTTTTTTGTTCAGCTGTACCGCCACCATCATACCATACGAAAGACCTTCGGTACGGGCATCATGGTTCTTTATATCCGAAACATAGGCCATCGAGTCGCCTACTTCAAAATATATTTTATTCGGTCCTTCGAAAAGATCACGATAGACCTGATCCACTTTCTGGTCGATCTCTTTTTTACTGTATCCGGCTTCTGCAAACACATTACGGTATTTTCCGGTATAAAATGCAGCCTTTGAGTTCACTTTTTTTGTTTTAGCCGACTCGGCATTGGTTATGCTCAAAGTTAATCCAAAAATCAGTAATACAATTTTTAAATTTAGATTCATCATTTGTGAGATTAGTTATTTATTTGAATAATTGTTGCAATGTTTGTGCCAGGTAGAGCTTACAGTTCATCCATGTATGTCCGCCATCTACAATATAGCCTTCGAGATTCAAACCTTTCGATTTGAACATGGCAATGTTGTTTTTTACACTTTCATACAGAAAATCGTCGGTCCCTATACTGATAGTAAAGAGTTTGAGCTGTTTATTCATTTTAGCAGCATCCGGCGAATAGTTGGCAAAATTCTTTCTGAATTCTTCCGTTTCGGGATATGGCGCGTAAGAACAGACATAAGCAAACTTATCGGTATTTGTCAAACCAATGTTTAGCGTCTGACCTCCACCTACAGAGAATCCGGCAATAGCACGATTCTTACTGTCGGTCAATACCGGATAATTGTTTTCCACAAAAGGAATCACATCATTGATGACATCCGGAGTGAAATCAGGCATCGCTTTTGGACGCACATTGCCATAAGGCATCACAATAATCATAGGTTTTGCTTTGCCCTGAGCTATCAGATTGTCTGCTATCAGATTTGCCTTTCCCACTTTTGTCCATGTTTCCTCAGTATCGGAGCCACCGTGAATAAGGTACAGCACAGGGTATTTTGTTTTTCCGCTTGCGTCAAACCCCGGAGGTGTGTAAACCAATAGCGGACGTGTGGTACCCAATGTTTTGGAATTGTAGTAACGATAGCTGATTTTTCCGTGAGGAACATTCTGTAGTGAATGAACCAGGGGTTTATCTCCCGGAATTTCTACCAAACTATGTTTGAAACGTTCGTTGGCAAATATAGCTGTGTTATTCGGATCGTTTACCTGAGTATTATCCACCCAAAAACAATAGGGATAAATATCAGGTTTGATGGAGTTTACAGTAACACTCCACACACCCGCCTCGTCCTTTTGCATCGGCAGTTTATCCTTCAAAAACTGCGCTTCGAGCAATACTTCTTTGGCATTTTTTGCTGAAAAACGGAATGTTACACTGTTGCCGGCACCAAGTTCAGGAGAAACGATTACGGGATTACGCTGTGCCAGCACAGAAGTCGTAAGCAAAACCAATGCGATAAATAATTGTATCTTTTTCATATAATATTCTTATTTAAACAGCATAGGAGCTGTGGTTGCCACATAATTTTTTACATTCATCCATGTATGCCCGCCATCGGTTACCAAACTTTCGAATTTTACCTTTTTTTCCTTCAGATAATTCATGTATTCCACTGTTTGCTGATAAAGGAAATCTTCGGTACCCACGCTTACCCATAAAAGTTTGAAAAGTTTATTGGTTCTTTCGGGCTGATCTACAAGGTATTTATAGCTCGATTCAATTTCCTGCGGTGTAAGGTACGAACTGTAAGCGCATACATAGGAAAACTTATCCATATTCCCGAATGCCGCTCTCAGTGTTTGTCCGCCACCACGGGAAAATCCTGCAATAGCACGATTCTGACTGTTAGGAATAGCCCTGTAATTCTTTTCAATATATGGAAGAATATTTTGTATTAAATCATCTTCAAACTGCTTTGATCTTATTACTGCTTCTTTGCTCTCACGTCCCATAGGGTCGCCCGGTTTGAGGCCTCCTTTTTGAGATGCAATCTGTGCTGCCACATTTCCATTAGGCATTACCACAATCATGGGAGCAGCTTTCCCCTGGGCTATCAGATTATCCAGAATAAAATTGACTTTACCTACTTTGAAAAATGTTTCTTCCGTATCCGTCGTTCCGCTAATCAGATAAAAAACAGGATATTTTTGAGTTGTATTTTTTTCGTATCCGGGAGGAGTGTAAACAACCAGTGAACCGGTGGTTCCTTCTGCTGAAGGATAATACTCATAATTTACGGTTCCGTGTGGTACGTTCTGCATAGCGTGAATCAGTGGTGTTTCACCCGGCACGTCAAGTAAACTACCTTTGAAGCGTTCGTTAGGGAAGAAATCTTCATTTGCAGGATCCATTACCGATATACCATCCACAATAAAATTATACGGATAAATATCTGGCTTCACCGGACCAAGCGTAACACTCCACATGCCCGAAGCATCTTTTGTCAGTGCTGAGGTACCTTTCAGAAATTGTGCACTGATTTTCACATCAGTAGCTGTTGGTGAATAATAACGAAAAGTTACTGTTTTGTCGGCATTTATCTGTGGCGAAAATGCCATAGGACCTCTCGGAGGCTGTCCATTAGCCATGCCCGAAATGCCCAATGCCACTAACGCAAAAATTATTCTTGCAAACTGTTTCATAAGTATTTTTATCGATTTTATTATTTGAAGAGTTTGGGTAAGATAGTGGATAAATAAAGTTTACAGTTCATCCATGTATGTCCGCCTTCCGACGGGAAGTATTCATACCTGATTCCCTTTTTATCTAACACTTTCATATATTCATTCACCACATTGAATGTGATGTCTTCTTTTCCTACTCCGAACCACAATAGTTTAATATTTTTGGTGGTTAGCTGCGGATTGGCAAAAGCTTCAGCATTGTTACGATCGAACTCTTCTTTAATCATTCCCGGAGCAAAGCCACACACGTAGCTAAAAATATTGTGGTTATTCAATCCCAAATACAGTGTTTCGCCACCGCCACCCGAAAATCCGGCAATAGCTCGGCTGTCTTTATCTTTCTTTACCCGATAATTTTGTTCGATAAAAGGCAACAAATTTCCAAAAAAATCTTTTTTGAATTCCTGCAGGTTTTCCCATGTTCTTAAACTGCCGGTCTTACTGATAACTGGATAAGATCTGCCGTAAGGCATTACAATAATCATTGGCAATGCTTTCTTCTGAGCGATAAGGTTATCGAGAATAATATTGGCGCGTCCTACTTTTGTCCAGGTTTCTTCCGTATCGCTTGACCCATGCAACAGATACAACACCGGATAATTCGTTTTTGAGTCTTTCTCGTATCCCGGAGGCGTGTAAATCACAACAGGTCTTGCTCCCAGTTCTTTCGAATAATAATACCGATAAGCCAGTGTTCCGTGAGGAACGTTCTGCACCGTGTGAATAAGCGGTTGGCTACCTGTTATTTCAACGATACTGCTTTTAAATCCTTCGTTTGGGAAAATAACCTGATTCACAGGGTCGGCCACCGAAACTCCATCCACAATAAAATTATAGGGGTACATATCCGGGCTAACCGGACCAACTTTTACACTCCACACACCCAACGAATCTTTTGTCATGGGGATAGCCGATCTTTCGAATTGAGCGCTTACTTTCACATCTTTAGCCCTTGGAGCTAAAAAACGAAAAACTACGGTATTATCGGGATTCACCTGAGGAGAAATCACTTCGGGTGGTGCCATTCTGGTTTGTTGAGCATAAATTGCTGATGATAGCGATATAGCCAGAAGTAACAAAAAATGTTGAATTTTCAATCGTGTCATTTTTTTACATTAGTATTAGTTGTTGTTCCAATCCATTCCAACAAAGAAGTCATCCAACCTCTGCGTCCGAAAATAAATCCATGTCCTCCCTTAGGATAAACATGCATTTCAACGGGCACTTTATGGCGACGTAATGCTTCAAAATAGTTGATACTATTATCCACATCCACCACGTTATCGTCGGCAGCATGGGTAATGTATGCCGGTGGTGTATTTTCTTTCACCTGCAATTCGTTCGAGAACAAATCAACCAACTGTTGCGAAGGCTGTTCGCCCAGAAGTTGTTTTCTCGAGTCGCGATGCGTCAGAGCTTGCTGCATGCTGATAACCGGGTAAACAACTACCTGAAAATCGGGACGCAAGCTTGTTCCTTTAGGGTTATCAATCAATGCCTTCTCAAAATGAGTTGCTACTGTTGAAGCTAAATGCCCTCCTGCTGAAAAACCCATAATGCCTATTTTAGCCGGATCGATATTCCATTTGACTGCATTTTCGCGTACAAGTTTAATGGCCTGTTGAGCATCCTGCAGCGGACCGGTAGATTTATCGGTCATAATAGCATCAACCGGCAAACGATACTTAAGCACAAAAGCTGCTATACCATTCTTAGCTAATTCTTTAGCATTGGACACTCCTTCGCCCTGATATACCACCACGCTATAACCACCACCGGGACAAATTACTACAGCTGTTCCCGTTTCCTTGCCTTTTTCGGGCAGGTAAATCTCTAATGTAGGGCTTGTAACGTTTCTGAACATGCCTCCGCCAAAGCTTTCTTTGTAATCAGCGGGCGCAACTTTGGAATTTGGGATAGCTGCGTCGTAAATTGGAATGATTTCCTGAGCCTTGGTAGAAAAGCCGGCAAGGAGGATCAATACAAAGATTATTAGTTTCCGTTTCATAATTATATTCAATTAAAGTGCTTGTTTTTTCTTCGCATTTGTTACAAAAAAGTCAACCATTAACTGTAGATTTTTATCCACATGTACACCAGGTCCATGCTGTCCGCCCGGAACCAAATAAAACTGGCTCTGCACTTTTGCTTTTTGTAAAGCATCATATAATAATTCGCTTTGGCAATGCGGAACTACATTGTCCTTATCGCCATGAAAAATCAAAAATGGAGGATCGCTCGGATCAACATAAGTCATTGGGCTGGCAAGCAAACATTTATCTTTGTTTTCCTGAATTGGACCACCGATGTAAAGCGAAGCCGGAGAACGGGCATCGTTATGAACAAAATTTGTTCCGCCACAAGAATCCATTACCAACATATTTGTAGGTCCAAACCAATCCACAACGGCATCCACCGAACTACTTTGCGAAGTGTTTGGTCCAACATTGCCTTCAATATCGACCGAAACAGTACCCAGTGTATGCGTTTTTACCTTGCCGGTTGTGCCTGCCATTGCAGCCATATTACCGCCGGACGAACTACCTGAAATGCCTACAAAAGCAGGATTTAGCTGATATTTAGCTGCATTTGCCCGAACAAAGCGGATGGCCGCTTTGATGTCGTTCATGGGTGCAGGAAATTTAGCATCCATGCTCGAACGGTGATTAGGCATCACCACAGCAAAACCGGCATCGAGCAAAGCCTTGCCAACTGTATTGAGATCAGCGCCTTTTGAGCTGTTCGAAAACCATGCACTACCATAAATATAAATCACTACCGGATATGTTGACTTCTGAACCTGAGGTAAATAAATATCCAGCTGATGATATTTAGCCGAATCACCGGCATAATTCAAATCCTTCCAACTTTTGGAATATGACTGACCAAAACAGGTCATCGAAATCATCGAAAAAAGAATAATTGCAAGTTGTTTCATTTTTATAACTTCTAAATTATTTCGTTTATTTAAAAATCAATCCTGCGAACTGATTTAACGATCTTCTCCAGGTCAACCATTCGTGTGATGTTCCGGGAGATTCGTAATATACATGTTTGATGCCGGCTTTTTCAAGTTCCTTGTGGAAGTTGTTCACCGTTTGGTACATATTGGTTGGTTCGTCGGTACCGATGCTTAAATACATTAATTTTACTTTTTGATTAAATGCATTTACATCCGACCAAACTCCGTTGTACATTTTAGAGAAATCATCGCCCTGCTGCATAAAACCTGCACCACTAAATCCACCTATGTATGCAAATTTATCAAGGTTGGAGAGTGTAATCTGAAAAGACTGAAAACCGCCCATCGATAAACCAGCCATAGCACGATGATCTCTGTCTGCAATCGTACGGAATTGTTTATCAATCATTGGAATAATTTCGTTGATAAAAACGTTTTCCAATGCTTTGTTATTAAACGCCGCTCTCATGCCCTGATTTCCCTGAGGACGTGGAGCAGTAGGATCGACCGCTGCACCTCTGTCCATTACTACAATCATTGGCTTTGCTTTCCCTTCGGCAATCAGATTATCCATAATGGCATCCATTTTTCCCTGATTCGGCCAACCGGTTTCATCTTCTCCACCACCGTGTTGCAAATAAAGTACAGGATATCTTTCGGTACTATTATCATATCCGGCAGGCGTATAAACAAAAGCTCTGCGCCACGATTTTGTAACATTCGAATAATAACGAACCTGTCTGATTTGTCCGTGAGCTACATTTTTCATATTGTAGTAATCCACTCCTTTTTCAGGAATTTCGATACCACTGGCCATACGACTCATGCCATAAAAAGTCTGGCTGTTAGGGTCACAAACGGCTACTCCATCGATTACAAGTGAGTAGTAATGGAAACCCGGAACAATAGGATCGGTAGTAATAGCCCACGAGCCTTCTTCTTCCTTCACCATATCGTATTTTTTACCTAAATCAATCTGAACGTTTTTTGCTTCGGGAGCTTTAATGCGGAAAAGCACTCTGTTATCCGACAGAATTTGAGGATATTGAGCCCCGGGCACATTTGTTGAAGCCGATACAGGCTCTGCATTTTCGGCAGGAATGTTACTGAATTGTTGGATGATTGCCGGTGTAACAGGCTTAAACAACAACTGCGAAAACATGTACAGGTTCTGTTTCCACACTTTAAAGTCGTGAAATCCTCCGGGAATTACCTGATAAACATGAGCTACCTGATTGGCTACCATATAATCATGCGTTCTTTTACTGAAGGTTATCAGCCCATCCTTATCGCCGCACGAAATCCAGAGTAGTTTCAGTTTTTTCTTTGCATTTTCCACATTCGGCATCAGTTCTTGTGGCGATTTAGTATTAGGAGCAGAAGAAAAGCCACCAACCCAGGCAAAAGTATTTAAATTTCCCAAGCCAAAGTTCAGCGATTGTCCGCCACCCATCGACAGTCCGGCCAAAGCTCTGTTTTCCTGATTCTTCAGTACCGGAAAGTTTTTTTCCACATAAGGGATCAAATCGTTGAGCAAGTCTTTTTCGAAAGTAGCAAAAGCCTGCACTTTAGGACCTTCCATAATATTGCCAATGGCACGGTCATCTTTCATTGCACGTCCGTTAGGTAAAATCACTATCATCGGAGCAATTTTTTTATCGGCATACAAATTATCCAAAATCACATGAGGATTTCCCTGATTGAACCATTCCTTTTCGTCGCCACCAATGCCATGGAGCAAATACAACACGGGATATTTTTTCGATTTCAAATATCCCGGAGGCGTATAAATCAAAGCTCTGCGGGTACTGCCAACAGTAGTTGAATTATAGACAATTGTGTCAATTTTGCCCCGTTGTATTCCGGCTCTCTGAACATCAAAGCCTTCAGGCGCACTTTTAAAATTCTGACTATTGACAGATAGAAAAAGTGATAAAATCAGTGATAAAACTAAAAATTTTTTCATGGTATAACTGAGATTTTTAAAAATGTGATTATATAAGTTTGATAATCAATAATTTTATTATTTAAAAAACATATTATTTCGAATACTTTTTAATATGCTAATTTATCTTTGAATCAAGGCTGTATGGTTCGTAAGTCTACATCGACCGTTGATTTAAATACTTTTCCTGATTTAATATATGGCGTATTTTTCTTTAATATATACACTTGCCTTCCTAACATATCAAATACTCTGTTATCAATGTTTTCAGCATCTGAAAAAATTGGAGTGATGGCCGACAAACCATTCAAACCAAGCGTCAAAGTTGAATTTTGGTTCGATGCAACCGTAAGAAAAGCGCTGCACGAAGGCACAAGAGGTTCATTACCGGCAGTCACCATATTAAATGATGTAACTCCATTCAATGTTTGGAGCACATAGCTCCCCAATGGTGCTTTCTGAGCCAAATAAACCAGACTAAAATTGTTTACATTTTGTCCGTGAGGTGTCGAAACATTGCCCGAGCCCGCAAAAACAAATGTTCCGGTTCCTTTTACAAGTACTCCCGTATTTGCCGGAATTACATTTCCCTGAATTGGAGAGCAATTCACCGAATTGCCCGCATACTGAAGCGTATATACTTCCACTCCCGAAGGAATTATAGCCTCAAAAGGCAACACCAGCATATCGTATCCGTTAACGGTCTTTGTATAACCGGCATTGGTGGCAGTGAAAGTAGTTGGCGAATAAAAATCACCAGTGTAATCAACCAACTGTAGCTGGTTGCATGTTGTACCCGACACAACATTCGCATTTGTGTTGGCAATTGCAGAGTTTACAACATAAATGCAATTTTTATTGGCAGCCAGGGGTCTCCAATCCTGAGAAGCATCCACCGATGTAGTTGCCGAGAAATCGAGTAAATTTGTGAATGGGTTTTCAATACAATCAAGCAAATAACTATCTCCCTTGCTGTAAACACCCGTGAACTTATACAAACCTTCGTTCACAAAACGGAAGTACACATCGCCCAGCGTAAGATACAAAATCGACGAATAGTTACCATTGGTGATACTTACAATTCCTTTACAACCATCAGGCAGAGCAGTTTTTGATAAATCGAAAATCCAGTCGAAACTTCCACTCTGCGGAAGGCTAATAGTACCATAGTTTTTCGAACTTATATTTCCGGCATCGTTTACATAATACAATGTGGTATTGGCAGATGTATAAAGATTAGCTGAGTTAAGTTTGTTGACACGCAAAACAAGCTGGTTGTATTGTTTATCGATTTGCAAATATCCATTGGACATGGTTTTGTTCGAGCTTACAAGAGAGTGGTTCACATCGAGCGTAACAGCTTTACCGGACATTTGATAGTCTGTTCCAAAAGCAGAATTTGTAACGTTCAGATTTTCAATTTTATTAGAGCGGCTTCCCTGCATTTGAGAGACCTCACGTACACTGCTTTTTTTGAACACTATAGTATTAATGCTTGAAGCACCAATTAAGACCTTTGGTCTGCAAGCCTCCTCCGACAGCACGATAGATTCTTCTGAAAAATTAATCGTTTCGGTAGTGCTCACCTTTTTTCCTCCTAATGTATAAAAAGGCAAATCCATTGTAAGATTATAATTATCAGTCGATGTGTTTGCAATCACTACCATCACGCTATCACCCGTCACAGACATATACGACGATCCCAGTAACTTATTTGACGCATCGTTCCAGTTGCATTCTACACGTGTGGCGCCGGTGGTGTATTTGGCAAATTGTGAAAGGATATAACCCCGTTTTGTAATTTCGCCCGAAGTTGTGCCATACTGTCCATCGCCTAACATGGCATAATATCGTTTTGAAGCATAATGTATCCATGCATTTGTGTTGGCCAACATTGCATTGTTCACCGCATTGAAAAACGTAAAAGCGTCAGTACTCCATACAAAATCGCGGGCAGCCACAGATGAGTTCGAATTCCAATTGATTAAAAACTCAGTCATCCATGCTTCTTTGCCCTTGCTTTGCAGTTGTTTGAATCCGCTCTGGACAGCTCCATACTGGTGTCCACCATAGATATCAAAAAACGGGTGGACATCATCGGCCAATAAAGCATTAGCATAATTATCAGACATGCCAACACTTTCGGGAGCTATGACTTTGCAATTTATTCTATTTCGATTGTTTTTCAGGAAGTTGGCAATCTGAGCAGGCGACCAGATACATCCGGCGTAACTTGCTTTTTCATCCGGCTCGTTTTGTATGGAAATGGCATCCAACTCCACTCCATTGTTGCGAAGATAAATCACAAAGTTATTCAGATAATTAGCATAATCGGCATAATACTCCTCCCTGAGCGACGTTGTTTGCTGTACCCCGTTCTCATCGGTATATACTGCATTTATCGAATTGTAGGTTTTCCATTCGGACGGCATCGACCACGGGCTGGCAAAAAGAATCAATCCCAAGGATTTTGCCAGTTTTGCTGTTGACACACACTGCCACCAGTTTGATTCACCAATGGGGATATAAATGCGCATGATGTTCAGTCCCAAATCGCTTCCCTTGCCCCATACCTGACGTATTTCATTTTCGGACATATGCCCGTAACCAAACTGAGGACTATTTACAAAACCTCCGTAACCACTTACTTTCTGATAAGTTATTTCTTTATTTATCCGAAGGGATGCATCCCGGGTTGTTGCGTTTGCAAAACCAATTACAGCTATCAGTGTTGTTATAATCGAAATTTTTCGAAGGGCATTGTTCATGATTTTTTTTGTGTGGAACCATCTGTTCCGCGATTAAAGGTTATTATTGAAGATAAGGACTGATATTCAACAGAAAAGCTATTTTACTTTCAAAATAGAAAGCATTTGCGCAGCGTAGCGCTTGCCCAATTCGCGATAACCTTCGGCAGTAAAATGCAAACGATCAGGCGCTCCGGGGCATCCAGCAGAAGGAATAACATAAGCATTGGGTATAACCTGAGGTAAAGTGGCTATGATAGCATTCATGCTTGCACATGCTCCTTTTTGGTCAGCGTTCACTAATTCACCGGCCAAAAGCGGTACTTTTTTAGGATTTAACTTTAGGTCTTTCATCAGGTTATCATACACTAACTTCACTTTTTTAGTCCAGAGTGTATCGTTGGTGTTCGATTCGCCCTGATGCAGCAGTATACCTTTGATAACTCCTGTTTTTTGAGCCACTTTGGCCATCTCAACTAAACGCGCGTATGGATTTCCATCGTACTGGTTAATCATCCCTATCATCCACGATGGCGCTGTAGCCACATAGGATTGATAATTACTTTTGTCGAAAAGTTCAATTTTGCAACCACCAATGGCCACATTGATCACACCTACTTTTACTTTTTCGGGCAGGTTAGCCACCAATGTTCGTCCAAAATAATCGGCAGGTGTCAAACCTGTATTGCAACGACACAAAGGCGGAACAGCAGTGTACCAATTCCCTTTGGTGCGTCCTTTTTTATCGCAATCCACTGTCGACAAAACCATGAAACGCGGATCGATATTTACCGTATCCTGAGCCTGAATACGGGCATTACCTTCCATGTTCGATTGTCCCAAACAGAGGTAAATATGAAAATTTTTGTCCTGAGAAGAAACTTTTGTCGCCGAAAAAATCAGGCCTGCAAAAACGAGTAAAAGAGCAATTTTTGTTTTCATTGTATAGTATTAAAAGTATTGACAAGTTACACAAAAAATGGGGATGGATATTCAATATTCTGACGATTATCCACCCTCCATTTTGTTCACTAAAAACAGGAAATAAAGTTCCTGCTTTTATATAAATAATTGTTCTGTTTTTAAGTAAAAATGTTATAAAAACAGATAGAATTTAAGTGTACACTTACTTCGCCCAGGCTTGTCCATCGGGTGATCGGCGCCATTTAAAGTAAGTATCCAATACCTTTAATGACTCAAAACTTGGAACAGGGCCTGTCTGCGGACTTTGTTTAAAGTACATGAGAACAGGATTTTTATCGGAATAGGCAGGCCATTCGGGCAAGCCGTTTCCGTTAGGCGTTCCGTATTTGGTAAAATTTGTCCAATAAGTAGCCATGGCATCCGAAATTTCCAGATCACTTTTCGTTGTCTGAGGATTGGAAGCATCGAGGTTATTAAAAACATAGGCCACTTCCTGTCCGTGCGGAGACCCTGAATCGTACTTAGGTGAGTCACTCGGATACTCGGGATGTTGATCGAAATAATAGAAATAGACTTTCGATTTTCCTGTTCGCGACTGCAGATTGGCCCAAGCCCAGGTTTGCCATCCGAAAGCTGCATCGCGGGCCAAATCCCGGGCTGTTTTCGGCACTGAATTTTCGCCTACTGGATATGCTTTTAGCAGCGCATCAGCGAATTTTCCATAGCGGACTCTTACCCCTTTTTCATAATCGGCAGGAGTACGTGGCGGAGAGAAACTTGCACCTTCGTCGGAATTATAACCAATTAGAACCGCCACATCGTTATATTTTCCGGCTTCGTATAATTTATACTGATCGTCGGGGATCACTACGCCATCGGTAATTGGCCAACCTCCACCCATGCCAAATCCTGAAGGGACTTTATCGGCCGGCAATTTCCGTAAATCGGCTATTGAAGTTGCTCCTGCTTTTTGCACATAAGCTATTCCATCCGCTTCGGCCTGTTTCAGGGTTTTCATATTTTCACCGGGATAAGTGGTAGCACGCGTAGGTCCGAACGAACCGCCACTTTGCGACACAGCACCGCGAAACAATCCTTTTGCCAATGGTGAAGCACATAACATGCTTACCGATATACCTCCGGCCGATTCTCCAAAAATAGTTACCTTTCCGGGATCGCCGCCAAAGGCTTTTATGTTTTTCTGAATCCACTGTAAGGCAGCAATCTGATCGAGAATACCATAGTTTCCAGAAACACCATCAGGATTTTCGGCACTCAACTCAGGATACGCCAAAAAACCAAGCTGTCCAACGCGATAAGCTATACTTACAAGAATAACTCCCTTTTTGGCCAACTTTTCGCCATTGTATCCGGCTTCAGAGGTAGAGCCGAAACTAAAACCGCCACCGTAAATCCATACCAATACCGGCAATTTTTCGTTGGCCGATTTGGCCGGCGACCAGATATTCAAGTACAAACAGTCTTCACTTTTTCCTGAAGGAGGGTTACCGCCCTGCATAGGTGCAGGAGCAAATTTTACCGTTTGCTTCACTCCTTCCCATTTTAGCGGAGGCTGTGGAGCGCGCCACCTTAATTCGCCTACAGGGGGAGCTGCGAAAGGAACTCCTTTGTACACTGTCAACCCATTTTCAAAAATTCCCTGAACTAAACCTTCGCTTACTTTTACCGGCGATGGTTGCTGTGCAAAACCCATTGCAGAACAAATTACAATGCATGCTGCGATTAAAAAATTTGATTTTTTCATAAACGATTATTTATTGAATTGGTTTCAGAACAGCTGCAAAACCACCTCTACGAAGCATTTTTACATCTATTGTCGATGTTTTATCAACCACCAGATATCGGGTGAAAAATTCTTTGTCGTGCTTACCGTCTGCTATCAAAGTAAGTTGATATTTCACTCCTTCGGGCAAAAATCCGAAAGTTAGTTTCTTTGTTTTTTCCCACATATTATCAGCACTGATTCCTCCGATATACCATTCGTTGCCTTTTTGGCGGGCCATTACAATATCCTTTCCGGGAGTTCCTTCGAGCAGTTTTGTATCAGTCCAGGTGTTCGGGACTTCTCTCAGGAAGTTTTTAGGAGCATCGGGCAGTTCGTAATAACCCGATGGGCGATCGGCCATATGCTGAAGGGCTGACTCGAAAACAACACTAAGTGCAAGTTCATGTCCATAGGAAGTGGTGTGCGGAAACTGCGAATTGGTGAACGTTACCGGAGTGTAATCCATTGCACCCACCACATTTCGGGTAAAAGGTAAAATGGTATTGTGCTCAGGCGCAGTGGTTGTAAATTCCGGTCCATTGTTGTACCACTCAGCTCCACGCACGCCTTCGTAAGTCATTAGGTGCGGATAGGTACGCGCCCATCCACGGGGCACAAGGCAACCATGAAAATAAACAAGCATTTCAAATTTGGCTGCATCCTCTAATATATCAAGGTAATACGCTATCATATCTTGTTTTTCGCTCTCGAAAAAATCAATTTTCACTCCTGCAACACCCATTTTTTTTAGTTTGGCAAACTCTTCCATTCTGTTTTCATGCGTCAGCATCCGATCTTTGGGAGTAGACGAAACCCAGGTGTGATTGCCACCTGAATTGTACCACATCAATGGTTTTACTCCTAAAGAGTGAATGTATTTCAGTGCATCTTCCAGATTTCCACCATTGCCCATAGCGTCCCATTCCCAATCGAGCAAAGTGTAAGGCCAGCCCATAGATGCAGCCAGATCGGCAAACTCACAAACCGTTTTGTAATCCTTCGTTCCATGATTGCTCGACCAGTAATTCCACGATACAATTCCTGGCTTTATCCAATCGGTATTTGCCACAACGGAAGGAGAAGAAACATCATCAACAAGCGTAGACTCCACAATATCGGCTAAACTTCCGATCATCACCACACGCCATGTGGATTTCCACGGGAGTGTGATGGTTGGTTTCGATTCACCAAGTCCTCTTCCGTTCCATTGATCGGGAAAAGTTGTTTTATACTTGTTCTTATCGGCTGTGTTCGATAATTTTGTACCGCAATAATTCCTGTTCAGATCGGCTTCGTGGATCAGGTACCAGCAGGCATTGTCCTGTGTATTAAACAATGCCGGATAAGCCCAGTCCTGCTGAATACTTCCATCCTTCATTGATGTATACAGCGCTTCGTTTGCTGGATTGAATTTCTCCAACCAGCGTTTTGTGCTATCGGGAATGGCATAAGTAGTCAGCTCATCGTTCATCACAAAAGAACCGGATTTCTCCGGAAATTCGTATCTGAAGGCTATCCCGTCGTTATAAGCTCTGATAAACAGATTCATTTTAGCTTTGCCCGGATTTTCGAACGCAACTACCGTTTCATTGGCTGAGTTAGTACAATTAGTTCGTTTGCCATGTAATGCTGTATAGCTCTCATTTATCGATGTTACTTTGCTATTTTTCAAATATTTAAGCTCTTTCGAAAAATCCTGATCGGCACGGGAAAGTCCCAATATTATTTGCGGAATAGCTTCGGTGGTGACTCCGTTAATGATATAACTCACTTTTAGATACCACTCGCCGCTCTCTCCATTTTTTGTATTGAAAAGGCCGATATTTATCTTTTTGTCAGGAGAAACAACTGTTACTTTCTGAGCAAATAAATTGAAAGAACCAAAAAAAGCAAGAATTACTAAAACTCTAAATTTCATTTACTTACAGTTATTTTTATTGTTTTTAAATCTTTGCTGTCAGAGCTATTGCCATAATACAGTTCATATTCGCCCGGAGTCACCATCATTTTGCGCTGACTCCAATCGTAGAATTCGAATGACGAAGCAGGAAGATCAATGGTTACATTAGCTTTCTCTCCAGCTTTCAGAGCGACACGTTGAAAGCCTTTGAGCGTTTTCAACGGTCCGTCCACATCGTTCACTTTGCGTACATACACCTGTACAATTTCTGTTCCCTGACGTTTGCCTGTATTGGAAACAGGTATCGTTATCTTTACCGCTTCGTTGGCTTTTATGGTTGACTGGCTAAGTGTGGCATTGCCAATAGCAAATTTAGTGTAACTCAATCCGTAGCCGAAAGGAAACAAAGCATCATTCATATATCGATAAGTACGTCCTTTCATCGAATAATCTTCAAAGTCTTTTAACTGTTCAGAACTTTTGTAGAAGGTAATAGGAAGTTTGCCTCCGGGATTGTAATCCCCGAAAAGCACGTCAGCTACAGCTTGTCCACCCGATTCTCCCGCATACCAAGCCTGTAGAATGGCATCGCAGGTTTCGGTTTCGGGAGTTAAAGCAATAGCAGAGCCGGAGCAATTAACGAAAATCACTTTCTTGCCTGCTTGTTTCAATGCTTTCAGACAATTACGTTGTACAGCAGGAAGGTCGATATTGGTGCGGTCGCCTCCTTTGAAGCCCGGGTAATTCACCGGCATTTCTTCGCCTTCCAGATTGCCTGAAAGTCCACCCACAAACACCACCGTTTCAATTCCTTTGAGTTTTTCAAGCAATTTGGTATAATCCACATCCATCTCTCTTCCGAAATCCAGTTCGATATTTGCCTGCCAGTCGTTCTTTTGAGCGTATTTGATCTCAATTTTATATTTTTTACCGGCTTCTACCTTTACTGGAATGCGCGAAGACAATGTACGCCAATTGTTGTAAGTCTGAATGGTTTTTCCGTCCACCATTAATTCAAAATAGCCTGTTGCTCCACCTTTGAACACCAATTCTTCCGACACTTTAGGCGTGAATTCAGCTTCGAACAAAGCCGAAAAACCTTCAAGTTTCACACCCGATGCAAACTCGTGCTGACCGGCAGTCGTCATTTTTATTGGATTGATAATCTGAACAGTCGTAACGGGACTTCCGCTAAGATCAGGATTGTTCCAGTAAGTCACTTTGAATCCTTTTTTGCCATCGAAAGAAAGCTGATCGAAAAAACTTTGCGTTACCTTATCTTCCACCAAATCGCAACCTTTGTCGTACACAATTTTACTATCGGATATTTTTGTTTTGATACCATCCAAAATAGAAATGGTGCGTACAGGCGTTCCGTTGTAATTTCCCCAAAGCATGGGTTTGTCGTTGGCATTAGGGCCGATCACCGCAATTTTTTTAGATGATTTGGAGAGGGGCAATATGTCTTTTTTATTCTGAAGAAGCGTCATGGTTTCGCGCGCCATATCCAACGCCAACTGACGGTGTTCGGCATTATTGAGCACCGATGCAGGTATTTGCGCCCAGGGCACAATGGCATCATCATCGAAATCGCCCAATTCGAAACGTCCTTTAAGCACACGCATCAGACTTTTGTCAATAGTTTCCTCTTTTATCAGACCTTTTTTAACCCCTTCGGGCAATGTTTTATACGGATAGTTTTCCCAAACACATTCCACATCGGTTCCGGCCAATACAGCTTTGGAAGCAGCATGCACTTCGGTGGACGATACTTTGTGCGAGGTGAAGAAGTCGGTTACGGCACCACAATCGGAAACCACAATGTATTTAAAACCCCAGTCGTCGCGCAGGATTTGTTGCAAAAGACGCGTGTTGCCACAGCAAGGTTCATCGTCCAAACGCTGATACGCACACATTACCTGACGCACATCAGCATCCTGCACCAACGATTTAAAGGCCGGAAGGTAAGTTTCCCACAATTCGCGCGGATCTACATTGTTTAGATTCAATTCATGACGACTCCATTCCGGTCCGGAGTGAACGGCATAATGTTTGGCACAAGCCAATAATTTGCGATATTTGGCATCATCAGGTCCCTGAAGACCTTTCACCACCTGAACTCCCATGCGTGAAGTCAGATAAGGGTCTTCACCGTAAGTTTCCTGTCCACGTCCCCAGCGAGGATCGCGGAAAATATTGACATTGGGTGTCCACACCGAAAGGCTCAGGAATCGTTTGTTCTCGTTGCCTCGTTTCAGCCAAAGATTATATTTTGCACGCGCTTCATCCGATACCGCATTGTAAATCCGATACAACAATTTATCGTTGAACGAAGCAGCCATCCCAATCGGTTCAGGAAAAACGGTAACACTATCGTTGTTGGCGAATCCATGAAGCGCTTCGCTCCACCAATTAAATTTTTTGATGCCCAAACGTGGTATAGCATCCGACTGATCGCACATCAACGTGGCTTTTTCTTCCAACGTTAATCTGGATATAAGATCTTTTGCCCGTTCATCCGAACTCAGATTCGGATTCTGATAGGGTAATTGACCCCATAATTGTGCCGAAATCAATAGACTTACGACAAATAATAACTTGATTTTCATATATTTTTATTTTAAAGTATTATAATAAAATGTTGATCTGGTTTAATTTGTGATGCAACTACCACTATTCATTTGCTTTAACCTGAATTTTCTTACCTTTATAAATAACTTTTGTTTTTAAGGTACTTGTTGCCATCCCCACTCCTTCTGATTCGTTTACAAACACGACATTAAAAATCCGTTTCTGTAAACTGCCGTCAAAATCTCCCTGCTTGCTGGCAATCGTGAGCGTATTTTTCTTATCAATCCATTTGAATGAAATAATTGAATATTTACCTTTCTCGTAATTGTAATTATCGCCCTCATCTTCATATAAATCGAATTCAGCATCAGCTCCTTTGTATATACGGATTTCGAGTGTATCTGATTTTTCAGCACTGTGCTGAATAATTTTCCCCATAGGGATGATGGATCCTGCTTTTACAAAAAGAGGAATTCTATCCAATGGAGCATCCGCTTTTATTGTCTGTCCGCCCGAATAATGCTTTCCTGTCCAGAAATCGAACCAACCCGAAGTTTTTGGCAAATACACATTCCACTGATTGACATTGGGTTCGGTTACCGGAGCTGCTAGAATTGATTTTCCAAACATATATTCGAATCTACTGCTGACAGCCACTTCATCGCCATTAAAATCCATCACCAAGGGGCGCATCATTGTTGAACCATTTTTGGTTACCTGCCTGGCTTCGGAATAAATATAAGGAAGCAACCGATAACGCAAATTCAGCATTTTACGCATATTGTCTTCCACTTTTTCACCATACTTCCAGGGTTCGGTTTCTGTTTGGTAACCATGCATACGAAAAATCGGATTAAACGCTCCCCATTGATACCAACGGGTGAGCAATTCGTGGTATTTTTCATCGGTATATTGGGAATGTCCCGGACGGAAAAAACCGCCGATATCAGTTGTCCAGTAAGGAAATCCGGTAATCGTAAAATTCAGTCCCGCAACAATCTGATTTCTGAACACATCCCACGTATAGCCAATATCGCCCGACCAATTGATAACGCCATAACGTTGTTGTCCCGAAAAAGCCGAACGGGTAAGTATGCAAACACGTTTATCAGTCGACGTTTCGCGCTGTCCTTCGTACACCGCCTGACTCACCAATAAAGGATAGGTCAAACGGAAAAAATCGCCGGCGCCAATGTGCGTTTTTTCGCCTTTCAAGGCATCGTTTTCAGGCTCAACGGCATCCATCCACCATGAGTCAACACCATAATCGAACATATTCACTTTGAGCGTATTCCAGTATTCTTTCCGGGTTTCCGGATTGAAATAATCCAACCATTTGGTATTGGGAACAAAGCGATTTTTTGCTACATACTCCTTCCCTATTGTTGAATTTTTATCAGGATTTGACCAAATGGAGATATTAAAATGCGCATTTAAATCGTGTAATTCTTTTATAAAACCGGCAGGATTTGGGTAATTCTTTTCATCAAATTGCGGAACGCCCCAACCACGGCTGCCCCAGTATTGCCAATCCTGCACTATGACATCCAGCGGAAGGTTTCTTTTGCGGAACTCTTTAACTGTTTCCACTAAATGTATACCCGAAGTGTAACGTTCGCGGCATTGCCAGAATCCATAGGCCCATTTGGGGAACATAGGCGCATTGCCGGTTAGATTGCGGTAAGTGGCAATCACATTATCGGCTGATGGCCCGTAAAACACTACATAATCGAGCGCTTTTGCAACAGGCGAACGAAAAGTAGTTGTGTTGCTGCTCTGCCTCCACGACAATGCAGGCGTATTGTCCGATTTACAAAGTACCTGCACCTGATGCTCACCAGCTTTGAGATATACCAATGTTCCTGAAGTTGGTGGAAGCCACATATTGGTTTGATCTATAACAGGTTTTCCGTCAACAACAACAAAATGACGATTCCCCATATTGCCTAAATCCAAAAATATTGAATACTCGCCGTCCTCAGGTACATTGAATTTTCCGAGGTACAAAGATTGGTTTTGAGATACTTTCTGAGTACCCGAAGTAGTTGTAACTTCTGCCATTTGGTTGTTTCCGGCGGAGGACTGATCTTGCTTTTCGAGCCCAATTAAGTGGTCAGTCGGATTAAAATCGGTAAGTCCGTACTGATGCCAAAGCAAACCATAACCTTTGCTTGAATAGATAAAAGGAATTGCAATCTGCGAGTTCACCTGTGTCAACCGACGGGTAATGTTCTTCAAATTAAATTGTCCATCCTGAAATTGCCCCAGCCCGAAAATAGATTCGTCGGTGGGCGACTCGAAACTCTGCTCAACAACAAAACAGGGTTCTCCCTGAATGGTATCGGGCACAAGCCTACGGGAGCCTTCGTTTTCAGCAAGAAAAACCTTACCCGCATTGTCGACATAAGTCAGTTTTCCGTTGTTTTTGTCAATCGACACTGTGATTTTTGAGGTTTTTATTTCGAGTTTGGAAGAAGAATCAACCACCCGAAAACCGGGAGTTTTAGTTTCGGGAGTAAAGACAAACTCGGGTAAATTTCCTTCGGAAGACTTAAAAAACTTTATTCGAACAGTATTGTCAGCCAAAGGAATAACACTGAGTGTTCCATCCTGCAAAGTTACATTTACCTTACCGGACAGCTGCTGAAATCCTTTCACTACCTGCCCCTGACAAAATAAGGGGAAAAGAATGAACAGGAATAAATATACTTTTAACTTCATTGTAAATCTCTATTTAGTATATTAATTACAGTTATTTAAAGCTGATGATTGAGCTATAGAATAAAAGTCATTTTTGTTTTACTTCATTGGACTTATTCTGTAAAGTCCCGCACCATGTTGTTTTAATTCCTGACCGAATGATTCATTAAATACACCCAAATCTTTTTGAGCCCACAAATCGCGCACTTTGGCTTTTCCTTTTATGCCTATTGATTCAAAATTGACCGATACTTTACTTATTTCCGGCGTATCTTCAATTCCTTTACTCACCATTACCCCAAATACCACCGAACCCTGATCTTTTGTTACAATTCCTTTGGCAGTAAATGTTTCATATCCTTCGGGTAAATCGTAAATGATTACCGATTTGGCATGAGCTCCAATTCCGGTAACCGGCTGATTGTCGATGATGATCGGTTGATTGTCGCAAGTACGGTTGACATGCACATCGCCCCAACCGGAAGTGGCATTGATCCATTTCAATTGGGTAAGGCTCAAATCACCATTAGGTCCGTGCAATACAGGATCAGCCCAAATCACATGATCCCAATCGAATCCATTGCCTCCGTCCTGAACAAACAAGACGAGCTTTTTACCTCCTTTAACCGAAACACTTAATTCCTGCGAAGCTCCTTTTCCGGCAATTACCGGGCTGGCATAATCGGCATTGGAGAAATCAATATTGTCGCCTTTACTTTGCGCATTGAACAATGCCACATATTTGTCTTTGCTTCCGGGAACATCAGCCACCCAGGCTACCAGATTTTTATCGCGATATACCTGACGGTTATTGGCGCTGTGTTGATTCACTTTCAGCATCTCAGGATTGGTCAGCATTTCTTTTGTAAAATCGTCCAATTTGGTCATGTCGCCACCAAAAATAAGTGGCGAACGACCGATAGCCCATAGACTCATCAACGTATATTGTTCTTCTTTGGTGAAATTTGTGGGACGATTGAATTCGACCATTCCAATGGGCAACATATCAGCGTCGGGGAAATGTCCCGCACCACAATAAGGAGTCCACGCATCCAACCGTTCGAACATGGCAAGCAGTAATCCCCAACGATCCCAAAAATCGTCGGTAATGCGCCACATATTGGCATGATTCATCACATGTTCACCCATTTTCACCGGAGTAGCTCCCGGCGATAGACTCAAAACGATAGGGCGACCGGTTTTATCGATAGCTTTGCGAAGTGCCTCAATTTCAGCCTGCTGAATTTTATCATACGGGCGGGCAATATCATCTACTTTGATAAAATCCACACCCCAATCGGCATACATTTGAATAATAGAATTGTAATAAGCCTGTCCTTCAGGTTTTGTAGCATCTACGCCGTACATATCCGGATTCCATGAACAAGTCGAACTTTTGATGGCAATGTCCTGCGCTTTCACACTAGTGCCCAACACCGGAAGATTTTTATTCACAGCCTGTCGGGGAATCCCACGCATAATGTGAATGCCGAATTTTAATCCTTTCGAATGTACATAATCGGCAAGTGGTTTAAATCCTTTGCCATCGGCAGCCGAAGGAAATTTCTTCAGACCCGGAGTTAAGCGTCCGTATTCGTCCATGGTAAGAATAGCTCTCGGATTATATGAATGACCTTTTGATTCGGGTTCGTACCACTGAATATCGACAGTCAGATATTTGTATCCGCTTGGTAAAAGGTATTTGGCCATAGCATCGGCCTGCTCTTTGATTTGTTGTTCGGTTACTGTTGTTCCGTAAATATCCCAACTGTTCCAACCGAGTGGTGGTGTAGCAGCGTATTGCCAGTATTTTGGATTCGTTTGCTGTGCATACACGAGACATGTGCTTAAAACAATAAACAAGAAAATTGACTTAAGGTGTTTGAATATCATAATATATTGATTTTTATATTGTTGCGTGCTAAAGTAATAAAAAGAGCTGTTAAACTCATTTATTTACTCTAAAAATTATTGTTCAAAAAATAAAATACGAATTAAATATCTACATTATTTATCTGATAATAAGAGTATCGACATTTTACCTTTTAGTTCTTTTGTCCTTCGAACCTCCACCAGTCAAAATTAAATAAATCTTTTTCTCCTTTAAAAACAAAGTAAATATCATGAACGCCGCTTATATCCTTCACATTAGTGGTGATAGTTTACCAGATATCATCCTTATCAAAAGCAGCATCGTTAACTAAAACATCTTGTGTTTTAATATATTTACAGTACACATATGGGTTATGGACATTAACTTTAGTCGAAATACTTATTCAATTTTAAAAACAATAGATGTTGCAAAAGGCATTTTCTCAGGACAAGTAATCGCCAAACCATCAGCTTCAACCTTCCATTGCAATTTTCCATTGTAGCCAAGTAGTTTTACCGATTTAATAGCTTTGTTCATGTATTTTGCATCGGCACCCAACGATTTAATTTTCAAGGTAGAACCCTGACCAGGCACATTCATACAAAATGCGTAGAGTGCACCATTTTTGCCAACAGTAAAACGAATATCCTGAGCATCGAATTTGAATTCAGCGTGTTTACGATTCAAAGCGCCACCGGGCAGTTGTTTTAATTTACCATCAACAATTTCGCCTTCACCGGGAATCTTCCATGCATGACTTCCATAAACAGCTTCGCCGTTTCGGCGCATCCATACGCCTACTTCCTTTAGCATTTGAACAGTTCCTTCGTCCAACGATCCATCGGGCAAAATTGCAATGGAGATGGCCGCATTCCCATCACGAGCAATGGCTTCGATGACATAACGAATCATCATACCCGAGTTGTAAGTGAAGTCGGGAGCATAAAACCAATCACCAACGGGTGTTTCCCCAATCCATGGTTGGTCGGTTTTTATAGCAGCAGGCAAACCAAACTCTTCTGTATTCACAGTTCCATTGGTCTTATCGCGAAATTTAACGATACTGAACGTATTCACCTCACCGCGTTTTTTGAGCGTACGGTTGTAATAATCGACTATAACTAAAGGCATTGCATTCGCTTTTACTCCCGTCCCGGTGCCGTTACCGGTAAATGGTCCCTGAACAGTGCCATCTGTATAAATAAAATCAGGATCGTAATGTTCTACTACATCCATCATACGCAATGCCCATTGTGTGGTGTACCATTTGGCGTAATCCAGATGATTTGTGAAAATGCCAGCAGGTGGAGGTGACCAACCTGATGCTGCCGCTTTTGTCACACCTTTGTATTCTCGTAAATCAATACCATAAAGCAAACGGGGATCGTAGCCTTCCCACCATTTACCTTTTCCATCGGCAAGTGTCAGGTTTCCATCATAAGGAACTCCTTTTTTGTCCCCTTCAATATCGCTACCAAAAGCAGTTTGCCACCACCACCAGGTATACTCGTGGTGAAAGGTTACACCGTAATGCATACCATTAGCACGGCAAGCTTTTGCCCATTCCCCCAACAGATCGCGTTTTGGCCCAATATTTACAGAATTCCAAGGTTGATATTTAGAATTCCACATATCGTAATTGTCGTGATGTACACCCTGTATCATCAGAAAACGGGCACCTGCCTCTTCGTAAATTTTGGTTAGTTTAGCCGGGTCAAGCTTTGTTGGATTCCAATCGCGCAAAACTTCCTTATAACCAAGCTCTGATGGATGACCGTATCTTTTCAAATGGTTATTGTAGGCTCTGTGTCCCGGTTTATAAAGATTACGAGCATACCAGTCGCCACTTTCGCCAGCCGATTGCGGGCCAAAGTGTACCCAGATACCAAACTTTGCTTCACGTAACCATGTAGGTTCACCCGGATAGTTTTTCTCTATCGATTCCCAGGTCGGTTCGTATGGACCTGAAGCTATTGGGATTTCCAACTTTACTTCAGGAAAATTTTTCCAATCGCCCACAACTGTACTATCTATCGGTTGCTTTGCTGGGATGGAAGGAAACGGAGGAAGCAAATAAGATTCTGAGCTTGTTTTTGTATTCGCTTTTTTATTTTGGGCGCTTAAACCTATAGCTGAAATCAAAATAACAAATATAATTCCTAATTTTATTTTCATCATCTATTTACTGATATTTATTTAGTTATATAAGAATCAAATCAGAGTCTAACTTTTATGCTTTTGCCTGAATATGTTACAGTTCTATGGATGTTCTTTCCTGCTGCTACGACTACAATATTAAACTTGCGTTCAGTAAGCATTCCCGGAAACAAACCTTTACGATCATTCACTGTCAACGTTTTTTTTGCATCGTTCCAGGTAAATTTAATTGTTGAAAATGCTCCTTTTTCGTAGTTATAATTATCATTTTCATCTTCGTACAAAGTGAATTCAGCGTTAGCTCCTGGGTAAACTCGAATTTCGAGATGATCCCATTTTTTCTCGGTGGCAAACTGTACGTTTGGTCCAAAAGGCACTATACTACCGGCTTTAATAAACAATGGAATTTTATCTATTGTCGTTGTAAGCGTAACTTCCTGTCCACCATCATATTTTTGGTTCGACCAGAAATCGAACCATGAAGTTCCGGCTGGAAGATATGCCTTTGACGATTTCTGTTGCGTAAAATCAACAGCCAGTTCTTTTCCATCTTTTTTATCATCTTTGTTCCAACCTGAATTTTCATCTGTTTTAACAACAGTTTCAGGTGTGTACTGAGCATTTACAATTGGAGCAACCAATATAGATTTACCAAACATGTACTCATTGTTCATGTCTCTTACGTTTTTATCGTCAAAATCCATTACAAGGGCGCGCATCATAGTAGATTGTTTGTTAGTAATATCCCAGGCTGCCGAGTAGATATAAGGCAACAAACTGTAGCGTAAATTTATCATTTTTGCTATTGCATCGAAGATGGGTTCACCTTTTTTGCCGAAGTTATAAATTTCGCGGGGCACATCTGTTCCGTGCGAGCGCATCATTGGAGTAAATGCCCCAAACTGCAACCAGCGAACATACAACTCCTGAAATGCAGGATTTTTTGCTCCTGAACCATCATTCCAACCTTTGTTATATGCACCTGCAAAAAATCCACCTATATCGGTATTCCAATAAGGGATAGCGCTCATCGAAAAGTTGAGACCCGCCGGAATTTGATTGCGCAACGATTGCCACGAAGAATTTACATCGCCCGACCAGGTGTTGGCTCCATAGCGCTGTTGCCCGGCAAAAGCGGAGCGGGTAAGAATAAATATGCGTTTATCGGAACTTGTTGCACGCTGATTTTCGGCCACTCCACCCACTGCCATCAAAGGAAAGGCGTTGCGAACTTTACGAAATGAACCCATATAAGTTTTCAAATCAAAATCGGAAGGTTTAAAATCCAAATGGTCGGGTTCGGTCGAATCCATCCACCAGCCATCGATTCCGAACGAAAAAAGTCCTTTGTTCAGGTACTTCCAGTAAATATCACGCGCTTCGGGGTTGTATGGATCATAAGGTTCTACACCAGATGGATATTCGCGATTTGGTGGCCACGCTTCCAGTCCCGATTGAGGCCATGTACCGAAGTTCAGCAACATGCCTTTCGGTTTCATCTCGCGGTATTGTTTGGTTTGCGGACCAAACGATGACCAAATAGAAATGATTAGGTGTGCGTTCATGTTGTGAATATCGTCGACCATTTTTTGGGGATTAGGGAATTCGGTATTGAGAAATTCCATGGCATTCCACAAATAATTGCTTCCCCAGTATTGCCAGTCCTGAATAATTCCATCGAGAGGAACTTCAAGTTCGCGATGTTTTTGAACCACACCTACAAGCTCACTTTGACTCTTGTAACGTTCCTTGCTTTGCCAAAAGCCAAAAGTCCACAAGGGAAACATGGGAGCTTGTCCGGTAAGGTCGCGCATGCAAGCTATAGAGCCATCGATATTTCCACCAAGCATAAAATAATAATCGATACAATCGCCCACATCCGATTTGAAGGAAGCATATTCGGCTTTGTCCTCGAAAACAGTTGGAGAATAATTATCCCAAAACAACCCGTAACCTTTTGTAGAAACAAGGAAAGGAACATAATCGTCGGTATTTCCCTGAACCATATTTATTTTTGCATTTCGCAACGATAGTCTACCATGTTGTTGTTGACCAAGACCGTAAATATCCTCGTTTTTATCAAGCAGAAACAACTGATTCACTGTATAGGTTTTTGATCCCGCATCATTGAAATCGGTAAATGTAGTTCCCGATGCCTTCTCGCTCAGAAGTAGTACTCCGGCAAGTGTACTATAGGATATTTTCCCCGATTTCAG
>CAYMHE010000008.1:0-45930 GCA_964390175.1 uncultured Paludibacter sp. | reverse complement strand
AGCCGGACTGCCATGCATACAAACGGTGCGGACAGGATAAAATTGCCGGAAATGGGTCAACTGTTTTTCGAAATGAGCCACCGCCGCTTCCACGTCGCCTTTAAACAGCGACAAATCCTCGTAATGATAGCCAATTTCGTGCCCCAACGCTGCCATAGTCCTGATTTTATCAGGCTGATTGCTTTGCGAAACCACCCTGAAAAAATAGGAAGCTTTCATTCCCAAAGCCGCCTCCGCCTGAGCAGTAGCCAGCGAATGTCCTGCCCGCAAATCCACATCGTGACGCATGATCACAAATTTTGCAGGTCGCTTTCCTTCACAATAAGCCTCGAAAGTGATAAACTCGTATCCTGCATTCTGAAGTGCCGATAGAAGCTGTTTGTATATTTTGAGAGTAAAGTCCATGCGTTAGTTCTGGGTTTCGGGTTTGAAAATTTGAAGATTGTAGGTTTCGGAAATGATTCTCAATTAATCACGAAACCCAAAGTCTTTGTTCTTTTGTCTTTAAAGATTTTCATGTCTTTGTGTCTTCGTGTTTAATTGCTCCAAAACATCTACAATTCTTTCAGCAGTCTTACCATCCCAGTATTTGGGACGTTTACCGGTTTTTCCTTTTCCGCTCAGGATAAGTTGTACCTCTTCAGTTATATCTACCAACTTAATCAGTTTATTGCTTCCCTCCCAAACCGTAACCGGCCTTTCGGTATTGGGACGAACAGTGAGACAGGGAATATTCAGATAGGTTGTTTCTTCCTGAATGCCACCCGAATCAGTAAGTGCAAACATGGAGCGACTCACCAAATGGATAAACTGCATATAACCTAAAGGTTCAATAAAATATAATTGCGGAAAACTATCGATCAGATCCTGTAAACCGAATTGTTGAATATTTTTGTAAGTACGGGGATGTACAGGAAAAACAAGCGGTACCTGTTTCGAGATTTCGCCCCATATTTTCACAAGGCTTGTCAGACTGTCTTTATCATCCACATTTCCGGGTCGGTGAAAAGTCATTACACCGTAGGATTTATCCGTAAAATTCTTACCAAGCTTAATTTGAACCTTGCGATTTAGCAAATCAAATTCTAAAGCTGTCTGCTGCGCCTTAGGTAACTGTGCCACCAAAGAATCTATCATCAGATTTCCCAACATATATATTTTTTCAGCAGGGATATTCTCTTTCAGCAGATTGTCATCAGCATCCACACTGGTTGTAATAAACACATCGCTTATGGCATCAGTTACCAAACGGTTTATTTCCTCAGGCATAGTACGGTCGTTGCTACGCAAACCAGCCTCGTAATGAATGGTTTTTATACCCATTTTCGAAGCCACTAATGTGCATGCAGCCGTACTGTTTACATCACCCACCACCAACACAGCATCCGGTTGCTCGTCGATGCATACTTTTTCAAAACCTTCCATTATACGGGCTGTCTGCACGGCATGACTTGCCGAACCAACTTCCAAGTTAATATCGGGGGCAGGAATGTTCAGTTCTTCGAAAAACTGCCCCGACATTTTCACATCATAATGTTGCCCTGTATGTACCAAAACAGCTTGAATAGTAGTATGGTTTTTCAGCACGTGCATTAGCGGAGCAATTTTCATAAAATTGGGGCGAGCTCCTGCCACAAGGATAAGTTTAGTCATGAGTTATGAGATTTGAGCTATTTGAATTTGTATTGATAATCCGGATTTTCGCGCATAATTTGGGCACTTTGGGGATAGTTTTCGATAAACCAGGTAAAAAATGCTGTGACATCAATCTTGTCATTCAGCATATTCTCTCTACGATTTTTCCATTCATTTTTTAAATTTGGCATTTCTAAGAGCTCATTTATCTTCAAAAATAATGAATCAGAATTCTCAGGTAAAAATCCATACGTAAGATTATATTTAAATTCTTCTTCTTCGAGATATGAAATACGCCTTACAAAAGTATTGCAACGGATTGCCGGAGTCCCTAATACAGCAGCTTCAGATGTCATAGTCTGACTATCTCCTACTAACATTGTAGCGTAATACATTAGAGAGTGAGCTTTATCTGGCGACACTTTGAGTTGGTATGGTTTAAATTCATCGTCGATATTTCTTTCGGTAGTAATAAAAACCTTTCCGTGCCTTTCCAATAGCGAGATTAGTTGTCTTTTGTTTTCTAATGATAAGCCCTGTACACCTACATCATGATGCGCCTTAAAAGCATTAAAACGAAGAATAAAATATTTCTCTCCAGGTTGAACACCAATTTCAGAGAGTACCGATTCATCGGGATTAAAACGATTCGGATGTAAATACGCTAACTCGTGATAACCAGAATATCCGATCATTTTCTGTGTTCTTCGAATAGTACAAGCGGGACTTAAAATATGATCAGCTGCAGGATGAGCATATTTGACAAATAGAGGTTCAACATCATCATCATCATCATCCAAGATAATTGATTTTACTTTTGTATATTTTGAAAGTTGCGCTATTGTCAACGATGAGCCAAAGGCAATATTTATCTTTTCCCGAACAACAACTTGCCATAACAAATAATTAAATTTTAGTTGTAGAAATGCTTTCCCAATTAAGCTATCACTTTTACCACCCAAATATATAAACGGAATTTCAAAAATATTCAATAGTTGTATAGCCGAAGGTATATCCTTTACAGTAACAATTACCTTATGACCCTTATTTATTAATTCATAATAGGTGTTTTTGATTAAATGTACATGAGCTGGATGTGCAATATCGATTAGTATATTCATTTTCTTCCTTTTATAAATGCAATTGCTATTTTTCCAATTCTATATTTCAACTTTTGATTTACTCTAAGAAATCTACCATGCTCCACTAATTCTCCACCAAATTTAGCTTTAAAGTCGCGGACACCATAGCCTTCATCAGGCTTACCTGCACCCATCATATCAAAGTATTTAAAACCATTTGCAGCGGCATATTCGATAGCCGCCCACGTTGCCAGAGTAGAAGGAAAAATATTTTTGAATTTGCCATCCAAACCACAAACAAACCACTCGTACAAAACATGATTCTCTATACCGACACATAAGCTACCCCCGATTACTTTTCCATCGAATTTAATTACAAATAAATGACAGTCTTTTTGTTTCACTATCTGAAGAAAAAAATCTTTAGAAAAAAGCGGTGTTTTAATTCTGTTTTTATATAAATCTGAAAGGATTTCGTAGAATTCAGTTACTTCAAGAATATCTTCAGAATCTACAACTGATGCTCCCTGCTTAAATGATAGTTTTACATCTCTACGCTTTGTGGTACTAAGTTGTTTCAGACAATCTTCCACTGAAGGGGTTTGCACCTGAAAATTCAAATGAGTTTTATAATTATATCCACATTTTGCAAACACCTCTTTGAGAGCTGAATAATCATAATAATTTCGAAACTCAGTATAAATGGCAGATCCAGACAATGTTTCTGTCAATTCATTCAATAGTATTTTTTCGTTTTCAGTATTTGCATTTTCAGATATCAATATTCCCCCGGGTACAATTGCCCTCCGACTCATAAATTTCTTCAAAAAACCTCCATCAGCAACAATATATCCACAAACCAATGCCAGAATTTTATCCTGATCTACCACAGCAATTGCAAATGGTTTCAGAAAATCAAGTTTTTTGTAAAACTGATAACAATTCCAGGACTGAAACCATGAAGCAGTAGGTGATTCGTTTAGTAATCTGTCCCAAGCTTGTTTATCAATATTGTCGTTTTTTAATATATTACGCATACATCCTATTTTTTACTCCTTGCAATTTTTTTATAAAAACTTTTCAATAACGAATAAAAGTTAGTATGTTGAGGTACAGTTTTTCTTAAAACATCTTTTATCCAATTCAAACCGATATCAAAATATTGATAAAAAGAACCATAATTTACAATATTAGCCTCAGTAATACTATTTATTGCTTCTGTTACTTTTAATGATAACTCATAATATACTTTCGAAGTAAAATGATTAATATTATTAGTAAAATCACTTTGAGATTTCACAATATCATTTAAATCAATCAATCTGATTCGCTTATTATTCTGAGCAAATTCCCTTATAGCATTATTTAATTCAATGTGTGAACGATGGCGTTCTTTGTAATCATACTCCATTTGTTTCTCACAAGGAAATTCTACTCCTAAAATCAGACAGATAATGGTATTTTGGTGTGTATTTTCCAAAATATAATCTAATCTTTGAATATAATCATCAGGAGTAGTCTTCCCAATAAATTCGTATTTAGCACCAAAAGATTGCAAAAAATCTTCCGAAAAATTATTGTTTGCTGTAAATAATTTTTGTTGAATATAATCATCCCAATTTGCCGGATCAGTTATTGGACTTAAATAAGAACCAAATGCTACTTTCAATTCAGTCCCGGTCTTTCGATAAATACCAAAATTTGCTTCAATAAGAGTACTTAAAAATATTACATCATATTTAGAACTAAATATTGTTCCGTCCAACATTTTTCTATCTATAAATATACATTCGTTTGCAAGAATATTCTTTTCTTCATCCGAATATTGTTTTAGACCGACGATATGAACTGAGTGATTGTGAGCTTCAATTGTATTGTTCTTATCTTCATTTACATATGTAAATTCATATACAAAACTGTCACTATTTTTAATATAGTTCATTGTTTTCGACAAATCACAAGGACCTTTCACTAAAACCTTAATTCCTTTATTTAGCGCATTCTTTTCTAAAACTTCAAGATCATTTGAATCTGAATGATTTATCCATTTTGGTGCCGGATTTTTATCGACTGTATTTACAACTTCCCCAACAGTAGTTAATTCTGGCCAATTAAGAGCAGCATAAACAAAGTTCTCAACACCTAACCCTATAGTTCTGCACGAAAAGGTGAAATGTAAAAGTGAATAATCTTTCAAACTATAAAAACCCACAATCCCATAATCTCCAAATTTATCCTTTACTTCCACGTAACCCGATTGAATATTATCATCATGCAATGTTCGAAGAAGTTCCTCCTTCGAATGTCTTATTTTTGTAAAGTTTAATTGATTAGATCTTAATAATAAATCGTGAATCCTATCGAATTGATTTATACAATCGTTTTTAATGCTTACATTAATTCTACTTGCAAATAGAAATTCCTCATTGCTGTTGAATTTCTGTTGCTCTACATACTTTTTCTCTAATAGCTTATACTGGTTTAGGCGTTTATGTTGTAAATCCGTCTTATCTAAAGCAGTCACATATTCAATAAGTTCTACTATTATCAACGGTTCAGCCACCATAATTGAAGGTGAATAGTACTGCACTTCAGCCAAATTTGTCAGGTCGTCATCTATAAATAATACATTTTCTGCACGTAAAGACATCGATCTGATTAAGTCATTAACTCTTAATCCTTTTGGAGACCAATCAATTGAGGGAAAAACGAAATACTCTCTGATTTGTAATTCTATAAGTTTAGTATCACAAATTTCAAAATTATTTTTTGAGCAAATAGAGTTAACAATACCACAATCCACTAAATCTTTTACTAATTGTAAATGACTATCAATAGGTTCAATTGCAGTTTCGCTAATAATACCTTTCCAAAATGTATTATCTAAGTCCCAAATTACTAATTTTATTTTAGAAAAATCCAATGAATTCATTTTATTATTTTGTGATACAATTCGTTCAACTTTTCAACTATCAAATTTTGTTGTAAGTTTTTCATTTCAATTATTTCTCTACCATTAATTCGATTGACATTATGAAAAACCAAGTTTAATGATTTACTCAAATCATCTACATTTGAGGCTGAAATATAACAGCCTACAATATTTTTGATTAATTCCTCCACATCGCCCACATTTACTGAAACCACAGGACAATTACAGGCCATTGCTTCTTTTACAAACTGGGGTGATCCTTCGGTATGACTGGTCATCAGGCACACATCCACCGCATTCATTAACTCAGCTACCTGCATACGATTGTAACCTTTTAGTTCCAACAGACGGGCATCGGGTATTTTCGCCACAGCTGCTATGGCCAATTCAGGGTTTTTGACTTTATTATCAAAAGCTCCGGCAAATAAAATCAGCTTTTCGTCGGGGTCGAAACCAAATTTCTGACGACTGATGGCTTTGTCCATTGGTTTAAACAAAGTCGTATCCACTCCACAGGGAATCAGGGAAAAACGTTTTTCCACTCCTGACAACTGAATATTCTTCTGTGATACAAAGATATTCCATGCTGACAGCCGAATGGCAATCTTCGAAAATCTCCTAACCTTAGGGTTATTGATATCGCTACCATGATAAGTCGTGACTACCGGTACCTTTCTTTGCAAATTGGCCAATACGCCCGAAAGACCATAATGCGCATGTACTATATCGGGCTTCCATACACTAATTTTTCGCCACAAAGGTAATAAATTAAGTAAATAGCCCTTTATGCCCTTGCCTTCAACCGTAAAATATTCACAGTTCACACCTGCTTCCTGCAAAGCCTCCACCTGATCGGAAATAAAGGGGGCAATGCGACCGGAGTTTTTGCTGCAAACGACAAGTATTCTGAGTTCTGAGTTCTGAGTTCTGAGTTTTGAGTTCTGAGTTCCGGGGTAGGGAGTTAGTTCTGAGTTGGGAGTTTTGAGTTCTGAGTTGGGAGTTAGTTCTGAGTTGGGAGTTCTGAGTAGGGAGTTAGGGATCGGAAGGATCTCAAACACATTCGAAATAAAACGAATGCAGTTACTTTTTGACAAATAAACTCTTAAATCAGCAATCATAAAAATCCTATTATACTAAATAACGTCAAAACTCAGAACTCCCTACGCCATTCCTCTTCCTGCTAATTTAAACCAGGCCCAACCAATCAAAGCTACAAATAGAAATGCCAGCCACCATGTGTAGTATTTCTTGGTTTTATTGTCAGCGCGGGAAATACCATAGGCCGCAAACACCAGAATAAAAGGCAGGGCAGGCTGGTGAAAGCGCTCCGACTGCGCAAAAGCACTCAGGGCAATCACTACCAGATAGCCTATAGTAAACGAGCCTATCAGCAAATGATCGCGCCATTTTCCTTCTTTTATCAGCAGAAAAAGTGCAAACATGGTAAAAAAGGCCAGAATATTCTTTACATAATTTCCGCCATTTATCAGACGCTGGTTCTCCTGTCCCGGCGTTTCAACCATAGTAGGAAATGGAATTACAAAAATCATGGGGGCAAACACAGCACCTGAAGCATATGTGGAAAACTTATTACCTCCTTCTCGTTTAGCTCGCCATTCCATAGATGTTTTTTGATTTTCAGCTCTCGATTCCCAAACCTGCTCAATTTCTGTAGCAATTTTTCCTCCAACCAAGTACACAGCTGCCAATCCTATCCATATAGCCAATATCATTCTTTTCCCCATATTAAGGACCTTATTCCCGGACAAAAGAATGGTGGTCATAAATGCAAAAAGTGCTGTGGCACCCAATACAGTACGAAACATAAACAGCAAACCAGCCAATAGAACTGGTGAGGCTATATTGATAAAGTTATAATTTTTATTTCTTATCACGTAATCGGCTCTTTCGATAAAAGCGACCACTAAAAATACCATTTCAGCTTCCTTTAAATGCGAACCTGTGTAGTAAATCAGGTTTGGCATCAACATATAAAAGATACCTGCAATACGTCCGGTTTCTTCTCCGAAATTTCTGCTTGCCACGCGATATATCAGAACCGCGGCAAAAGCCCCCAATAATGCCTTTATCAATCTGGGTATAATTACTCCTTTGCCAAAAATTGTGTATATAGTGCCCAAATAAGCAGCATATCCAGAATCGGACAATCCTACAGAATTAATTAAATTTTGAATCCCATCCCAACCATTTGCCACCACTATCCCTGCGAGACGTTCATAAGTATATACATCTGCAGCCCAAAATTCATAGGGAGCACCCGTCATTCCAAGATAAAACAGATAACTAAAAAATACCCAAACAACCCTTAATATCAGCCCTGTCTGAAATAGTTTTTTACTGAACTTTTTTTCAGAATAATTAGCCCACCCCCGGGTTAACTGATTTGAAAAATAAAAGAATCCGACTACTTCCACTGCACCAAAAATCCACCATATCAGCGACATGGCTTTGCTCATAAAAAGGACAGTCACCACCAGTAAGGCAGCAAAGTAAAGCATAATGGCTTTTGACGTAAAAAATTTAGGTAAATAGTTGAGCACCTTGTTATTGATAAATGATTAGCGATATATGTTGAGTGAAATATATATATTTTTCAGGTTTTCAATGTGCTTATCGATACTATAATGGTTGCGCACCAATTGAGCCGATTTTTTAGTTCTGAGAATATATGTTTCTCTGTTTTGCAAAAATAACATAAATTCGCGAACTAAATCTTTTTCGTCCTTTGTTTTGTAGAGTGTGGCATATTCTCCATTGGCTGTAATTTCTTTCATCACCTCCCAGTCATTGACTAACACAGGCACACCTGCCATAATGGCTTCAACCACAGCAATACCAAAAGTATCATGCTCAGTTGAATAAATAAAAGCGTCTAACTGAGTGAGAATTTCAGGCACATCATTGCGCCCTCCCAGAAAAAATACTTTTTGTTCTAAACCTTTTTCCCGACAATAATCAACACAACGATCGTAACGATCAGGTAAATTTTCGATGCGTTTGCCCACAAATATAAACCGAAAATCCACTCCCTCTTTGTTCAATAAATCCAAAAAACGGCAAACCGTAAGCTGATCTCTTACCTCATTAAAATTACCAACCATCCCCAACAACAATAGATTTTCAGGCAGTTCAAGTTCGTCACGAAGGGTAATGTGTTTTGATAATCGGTTGGACAACAGTTCTATTTTGGAACTATCAATTCCATTATACAGCACCAGCTGTTTCTCAGCATGTAAACCATACCTATCGCTATAATATTTTCGTTGATAGTTGCTTACGTAAATATTGGCATTCGTTCGCTTTAAAATAAACGACAGCAACAAACTCTTGCGTCCATTGCTCTGAAAATCGAACCCATGAAGGGTCAGTATTATTTTTATCCCCGTAAACAATGTAGCACAATAAGCCAGTAAAGCATCAAGTGGTTGTTGTGCATGAACAATGGTTACTTGTTGTTTGATGAATAATTTTCGCAATCCGATAAAATAAGCCATGTAATTTTTAGTTACCGGAAGGAAATAAAATGGAATACCCGATTGAACAAAAGCCTCTTCGAGTTGTCCCTTTTTACGATAAACCCCTATCGCCTCAAATTCTTCTTTACTCAACGAACGACATACATCGAGTAACAATGTTTCGGTACCGCCTCTATTGAGCGAACCAAACAAATAGGCAACCTTCATTTTATTTTTTGTTTCAGCTTCCACGCCAATTGTATTATATTTCGTTTCAAAATTAGTAGCCATACCGGAGTTCGATAGTATTTTCGATAAGCAGCAGCTGACTGTTTGCTCCAATCCACCCGGCCCAACTGCTCCAATGCTTCTTTCCTTGTCGACTTATTCAAATAATAGGGAAATAATCCATACACCCTTAATGCATCCATCAACTGCTTTAAATCAGGATTAGATTGCTCTGTTTCATAAAGCTCATGCAACGCAAACAACATATGTTCCTGTGGTTTGTGCAGTTTATTTCCTATGGCTCTATTGGCTTGCTCCACATCCTGATTATAATAAGCCAACGGTATGTTCAGAAAAGCTACCGGATATTTCAAAGCGACCCGCACCCATAAATCAAAGTCCTCCCCCAACTTCAATGTGGGTTTAAATCCATTATTCTCATGAAATATATTTTTCTTTATTACCGTAGCACCTGTCCATAAGGGCATCCAAAGTGTTTTGGCATATACCTGAAAATAATTAATCAAGCCTTGTTGAAATCCCTCACACACTCTTATGTTGGCCTGAATATGTTTACCGTTTTTCACCTTGTAATAACTACTTGCGTAGATACCTGCTTCAGGATATTGCACTATCAAATTCTTCATTTCCTCCAGATAGGTAGTTTCCCACCAATCGTCGGCATCCAAAAAAGAAATATAGTCGTATTTGGCCAATCCAACTCCATTATTTCGTGTAATAGAAACACCCTGATTCGATTGACAAGTTGCCCCCCAACCCCCTAAAGGGGGAGTCAGCGCAGCAAGCAACTTTTTTGCTATTTCGAATCCTCCATCTTTACTGCCATCGTCAATCACTATCAACTCAAAGTCCCGACAGGTTTGAGCTGCTACCGAACGAATGGCCTTTTCGATATAAGGAGCTTTGTTGTACAGCGGGATAACGACAGAAAACATAAATATACGGCTAAATTATGATTGACAACTACAAAGATAGAATTTAAATTAAAAAAAGTAAATAATTGATTCGGTTTTTTAGTTATTTCTGCTCTTTTGCAAGTATAAAATAGCATTACAATCAGAAACACACTCTTTCAATAACAAATCTCATCATTATTCACAAACCACTTCCACGATTATAGATGAATATTTAAAAGCATATCTTTTTAAAAATACAAGAACTTTGCGGAAAATATACAATTCATTGGCTAATTACTAAACAGTGATTTATGCCGTCAGAAGGACATAATCACGTAGCTGACTTTGTTAGCCAACTATCAGCCTGTTCATTTAAATATTTTGTGTTGAAAAAAAACATTAGAAATTACAGTTTTTGAAATTTTACTGTAAAATAGGCCTTAAAAAGTTTTTTTAGATATAGAAAATGTTTTACTTTTGCAAAACTAATTAGTACTAACAAAAAATTTAAGAAAATGGCTTACGTAATTTCAGAAGATTGTATCGCTTGTGGCTCTTGTATCAGCGAATGTCCTGTTGACGCGATTTCGGAAGGTGATATCTATGTTATTGATGCAGATATCTGCACCGATTGTGGAACTTGTGCTGATGTTTGTCCTTCAGAAGCAATCAGTCCGGTATAATTAAAAAGAACTGCATTAAAAAAAAGACTTGAACAAATTATTAATGTTCAAGTCTTTTTTTTACCCAAATTTATCGCTGCATATCAGGGCTGATAACCCGACTTATCAAATATCTGCTTATAGTTATTATCAAGCATCAATGCTCTCAGCGTTACTTCAGGATGCTTGTCCATATAACTCTGAACAATCTGCCAACCCAGCCAAACCCCTAATCTGCCCGGCGATTCTTGCGAAACAGTCGCTGTGAATGGAGCCTCATCAATGTATTTCTTTATCAACATTAGGTCGGACGAAAACAAATCATTTCTATCAATTATAGTTTCCCAAATTTGTTTTTCGTACTTTCTACTCCACTCCCACTGATTTTTTTCATAGCCCATCAATAAATCAGGCGTTTCGTCGGGCATCAGCACCGAAAGCAAAAACATGATTTTACCCCGGTAAAGCATGTTTTCGAGCAAGCGCTCTTCACCATGCACATAAGGAAAATTATTATATAACCACCCTTTCATTACCGAAGGAGTAATGCTCTCAGGATGCATATTGTTGATTAAATATTGATAGGTGAAACTCTGGTAACGCGGATAGTCGACACCTAAAAACATATCAGTTCCCACTCCTATCATTTTATTATCAAAAAGAAGAGAACGATTGAAGCCTGACACAAAAAAATAAATCTCAGGGATCTTCATTTCAGGAAAATAGTAATGAAGTTTCGTAAAAGCTGCTGAAAGCTGTTGTTCGAAAGGCGACTCATCGGCAAATACAGCTAAGGCTTTTTCGTTAACCGATTTAAAAACTGTATCGGATAAGAAACCCAGCACTAAATCACTTACCTGAGCAGTATCGTGCGGATCGACTCCAAGGATATCACCGGTGTAAATGCTCATAAAATCCGGATAGCGACGATACAGTTCCTTTATTCCGGCATCTATCTTATTCGTGTCGAGCTTTAAAAAATCTTTGTCAAAACGAATCACCTTCATTTCTATTTTAGGAACACTTCCCGGTACTTCGAACCGTTTATTTTTATTGCACGCAACAAAACCCCCTACTACAATGACTATAAGACTTAAAATGATTGTTTTTTTCATCTGAAAAGTATTTTTTGTATGAGAAAGAAAAAGCGCAAATGCCAAAGTTTGAACTTTGATTCCTGCGCTTTTAATTTTTTTGTTAGAATCGTTTATTTCTTATTTTTTATCGCTTTTTGCTGTTCACGTTGCATTTTTTCGAGTCTTTCCATAAAGCCTCCCTTTTTGGCAGGTTTCTTAGCATTGTTTGCCCGTTTAGCATGCAATTGCGCAAGCAGTTTCTTTTCGTCCACAGTAGCTCGTATGGCATAAGTCTGCGCAATAGAAATAAGAGTAGACACAAAATAATAATAACTCAACCCGGATGCATAATTATTAAAAATAAACATGAACATTACAGGCATCAGATACATCATCCACTTCATCATTCCTGCTCCCGGCTGATCGGGGGTAGCAGTGTTGGCCATATTCAGTTTAGTAGAAATAAGTGTGGCAATGGTCATCAACAAAGTAAATAAACTGATATGATTTCCGAAATATTCGGTTATCAATGGGATATTTCCACTCCAGCTTACTATGGCATCGTAAGCCGATAAATCGTCGGCCCACAGGAAACTTTCCTGACGAAGTTCGATAGCAGCCGGGAAAAAGCTGAACATTGCAAATAAGATAGGCATTTGAAGCAAAGTAGGCAAACATCCACTCATCGGGCTTACTCCCACTTTATTATAAAGCTCCATTGTTGCTTTTTGGCGTTCGGCTGGTTTATCGGCAGGAATACGCGCGTTTATTTCGTCAATCTCAGGTTTAAGCACCCTCATTTTGGCACTCGAAACATATGATTTATAAGTAAGCGGATACAACACCAACTTAATCACTATGGTCATTAATAAAATAATGATACCAAAATTAGAAATAAAGGTGCTAAAAAGATTAAACATTGGGATAATGGCAAAACGATTGACCCAACCAAATATTCCCCAGCCCAGTGGCACCAAACTACGCAAAGACAATTTATCATCGCCTTTCAACTCTTTGTCGTAAGCCGATAATACTTTGTACTGATTTGGACCAAAAAACATCTTGAAATTTGTTGTCGTTTTCCCTGTCGGGTCAAAAGCAACTGCCATTTCGGCATTGTATGTTTTCAGATATCCACTTTGTTCGCTTTCGAGCTTACTGGACAGATTTGTTGAAGTAAATGCCTCATCGGCGATGATTATACTACTAAAGAACTGATCCTTAAAAGCAATCCATTTAACTTTATTAGGAAGTTTTTTATCATCATCTTTTGACTCGCTCAAGTTTTCTACGTCGTCGGCCACATATTTGTAATTGAGACTGGAATAGCGGTCTTCAAACTTACGTCCTTTCTCTTGTTGACGGATTTTGGAAAGCCATTGCATTTCAAGGAAATTAGTACCGGCTGGCATAACCGTGTTCATTGCATTTGCTTTCATACCGAAGCTAAGCATATAGTCTTTCTTGGGCAATGTATAAACAAAATCGAGGTATGCTTCGCCTGTAGTTTTTAATCTCATGGCAAGCTGCTGATTACCTTCAGCGTCTTTCTTTATTCCACCTACCGATTCGAAATAAAGATTCGATGTATTTACTACACGGTTGTTGTTGGTAACAAGCGTAAATCCGAAATTAGTTTCCTGCGCATCGAACAAAACAAGCGGTAACGAGTCGTGCGTTTTGTAGTCTTTAAGCATAGCCGAATAAATCCGGCCACCTTTAGTGCTAATCGTAAGTTTTATAAGTTCGTTTTCGAGTGTTATAAACTTTTCTTCGCCTGTAGCTGCAACACTAAAATCGCCATAAGCATCCGCAACCATACTAGCAGCCGCTGTGTCGTTTACATTCACAGCATCAACATTTAACAATGTATCGTTTTTCTGCTGTACTACTTCGGCTTCAATGCGTCTTTGCTCAACGAGTTGGATTGAATCTTTGTATTGTTTTTGCTTGGCCAATTCCTCTTCACTGGGTCGGTTCATTACCGAAAATCCAACAAGAATAAGCGCAATAAGCACAAACCCTGCAATTGTGTTTTTATCCATTCTTAAATTTTTTCAAATAAATTATATTTTAAACTATTTTCTAAAGTTAATCAGCTATTTATCAATAGCAGCCTTAATGAAACTAATAAACAAAGGATGTGGATTGATCACTGTGCTACTGTATTCGGGATGAAACTGAACTCCAATATACCACTTGTGAGACGTTAGCTCTATGATTTCGACTAAATCGGATGCTTCGTTCAATCCGCTACAGTTCATTCCTGCTTTTTCAAATTCGGCTTTGTACGCATTATTAAATTCATAACGATGACGATGACGTTCGCTTATGTTTTCTTTTTTGTAAATATCAAATGCTTTCGAACCTTTTTTGAGTTTGCATTTAAACGCACCCAAACGCATACTTCCTCCCAGATCGAGAATATCTTTCTGCTCTTCCATTATATCCACCAAATTATGTGGCGTCGACGGATCGATTTCAGTACTATTGGCATCCTCGTATCCCAGCACATTACGTGCAAATTCAATCGACATGGTTTGCATACCCATACAAATACCCAAACATGGAACATTGTTTTCGCGGGCATACTTCAATGCTACGAATTTTCCTTCCATACCACGTTGTCCAAATCCGGGAGCAACAACAATGCCATCTGCTTTATGGAGCTTTTTCAGCACATTTTCATCTGTCAATTTGTCCGACAACACAAAATCAAGTTTTAATTTCTTGTTGTTGTAAGCACTTGCATGAAGCAAGGATTCAGTAATCGACTTATAAGCATCGGGAAGCTGAACATATTTTCCAACTATCGCAATACGCACCTCTTCGGTTGCATTTTCGAGCTTTTCTACAAAAGCTGTCCATTTTTGCATGTCAGCCTGAGGAGTTGTTTCGAGATTGTAGCCCATCTTTGTAAGTACCACCTCGTCCAGCTTTTCATGCTGCATATTGAGCGGAACTCTGTAGATCGTTGGTACATCAATGGATTGCATCACTGCAGTGGTATCCACATTGCAGAACAATGCTACTTTTTTCCTTATTTCTGGCGAAATATTATGTTCGGTACGCAACACAAGAATGTCGGCCTGAACGCCCTGTTCCTGTAAGGCTTTTACTGAGTGTTGTGTAGGTTTTGTTTTAAGTTCTTTTGCTGCTGCCAAATAAGGCACATAAGTGAGATGAATGATCAAACAGTTTTTGCCGAGCTCCCACTTCAACTGACGAACACTTTCGATATATGGCAAGGACTCAATGTCGCCTACAGTTCCCCCGATTTCGGTAATTACAAAGTCGAAATCTCCTTTGCTTCCCAGCATTTTAATGTTACGTTTTATCTCGTCGGTAATGTGCGGAATAATTTGCACTGTTTTACCCAGATAATCTCCACGTCGTTCTTTATTGATTACATTCTGATAAATACGTCCTGTAGTTACATTGTTGGCTTTGTGTGTTTCCACACCCAAAAAACGTTCATAATGACCTAAATCAAGATCGGCTTCATGTCCATCAACCGTTACATAACATTCGCCGTGCTCGTAAGGGTTTAATGTTCCCGGATCCACGTTGAGGTATGGATCTAATTTTTGATTTGTTACTCTAAAGCCACGAGCTTGTAATAATTTACCTAGCGATGCTGCAATAATTCCTTTACCTAACGATGAAGTTACTCCACCGGTTACAAAAATGTACTTTGTATCTTTCACCTTGATTTTATCTTAAAATTACTGTTCTCAATTCCGTATTTTTAAGTCTGCAAATTTCGTAAAAAAAAACGAATAACGAAAGTAGTTTATTGAATTTAAACTTTTGCATCACAAACGCTTTGTTTTTAAGCACCTAACAACTATTTTTAGCTATTTTGACAATTACTTATTTTAGTTTTCGAACATAAAACAATAAAAAGCATACTTAGAAAAACAGCTTCCTACTTTTACAGATCAGATATGTGTTATAAACAGCAAAGTATCGGAATTCAGCACCAACTTATAAGCAAGTCCGGTATTAAAAAGTCGCGAAAAAAGCTTACGACGGCGGGTATTGAATGCAAGCAAATCAATATTTTTCGTTTTCAGATAATTATCAATCAGATCAGGTGAATTATCGGGTCCAATAAGTGCGTAATGAGTTTTTATGCCTGGATAATGCAATGAAAAGTAGCTTTTTATACCGGCCAGCATTACTTCACTCCATGCTTCATTTTTTTCAGATGCATGAATAAAATAAATTTCGAGTCCTTCGGCACCTATAAGTTCTATTGTTTTATCAATGGCTATCAAATCTTTCTGATCAAAGTTTGTAAGGTAAGCCACCCGTTTTATTTCTTCAGGGGTTTTAATTTGCACCTCTACCGGTACTGCAAAAACAGGCGAAGCGGTCGACTCCATTACTTCGGCTGTTACACTGCCTATCAGTTCGGTACTAACCGACTTTCCGTGCGAACCCATCACTACTAAAACAGGGTTATTTTTTTTACAATAATCGAGAATTTCATCTTCAGGCACGCCTTCTTTCAATTCGAAACTATAGCTTATATCGGGTAATTCGCCGTTTTCAATTCGTTTTTTAAGCAAATTTCCCATGTTCTTAGCATCGGCATTGGCCGAATTGATGATCCGACGAAGCAGTTCACTATCGCTTATACTGTAAGTGTTCAAATCGTTGTGCGCCGAAATTGTAAATGCAGGACTAAAATACACATAAAGAAAAACGATTTCGGCATTGTACTTCTGAGCAAAATAGAAACCAAAGTCGATTGTTTTATCCACACGATCGCTAAAATCAATTGGAATAAGCACCTGCTGCACAGGACGAACATCAACTTCGGACTCCCATGCTTTTTCCATTTTTTCTACAATTTCAAGCGCCCTGGGCAAATCAGAGTCTTTGATGCGTACCCTTACGCCCACTGCAAGCTCTGGTTGGTCAATGTTCAAATTGTGTATTACGGTTTCAATTCCATTTTCCTCTAAAACGCTTTTTATCATTTGTGCTCTCTGATAAGTGCGAATGGCCAACGTAACTAATTTAGGTTCCATAATATATTGTATTTAAATAGTTTATTTCGATAATAATATTGGATATGCATAGAAATGAAACATTTATTTTCGCAGTAAAGTTAGAAATTTTAGAGAATAAATCTGTTCTTTTTAATTAGTTTTTAGAACGAAACAAAAAATATGGCTATATTTGCGAGAAAATAAATTCCATCATGAATCCAAAAATCAAAAAAACGATAATGATAGGGTCTACCCTTATTGTCATTCTTTTCGCTGTATTTGTTTATTTCAGATTCTATTTTGTTTTCGGAGAGGGAGTTAAAGCCGGGGAAATTAATTATTTCGTTCACAAAGGCTATATTTTTAAAACCTACGAAGGCAAAATGATTCAAAGTGGCTTTCGTTCGCAAACCGGTGGCACTATTCAATCCTACGAATTTTCATTTTCGGTGGAAGACAAACAGGTGGCCGACTCGCTGATGCGCTGTAGTGGTAAAGAAGTTGAATTACATTATCGCGAATACCTTGGGACTTTGCCCTGGAGAGGTGTGAATAAATTTGTTGTCGACAAAATTGTCTCGGTAAAACCATAAAAAACTATAGCATTCATATATAACAGAATACGCATTGGAAACTGAATCACTATATTTAAACCTTGCAGGCATTGGTTTTTCTCCTATCGATGTTACCGCAATCGCGGCATTGGTGATAAGCCTGATTTTACTTTGTATTTCAGCTCTCATTTCGGCCTCCGAAGTTGCCTTTTTTTCGCTCGACCCGCAAACTCAGGATGAAATAAACAACAACAACACAAAATCGGATCGAAAGATATTACATCTGCTCGAAAACCCGCAAAGATTATTGGCTACCATATTGATAAGCAGCAATTTTGTGAATGTAACGCTTATTATTCTTCTTAGTTTTTTTGCGAATTCAGTAGTTAGCTTCGAAACAACACCGTTTCTGGGTTTTCTTTTGCAAACCATTCTTATTGCTTTTCTTATTTTGCTGTTTGGCGAAATAACTCCAAAAATTTATGCCACTCAGTTTGCCAAATCCACTGCTTACAAAACGGTTGGCGTTCTCTTTTTTCTCGAAAAACTTTTAGGACCATTTGTCAGTTTACTTGTAAATTCTACCTCCATTGTGAACACACGCTTGTCGAAAATAAGCAAAAACAATATTTCAATGAACGAATTGTCGCAGGCGCTCGAACTGACATCGAACAGCAAAGATGAAGACACTGAAATGCTCGAAGGCATTATTAAATTCGGGAATATTCAGGTAGTTGACATAATGACTTCAAGGATTGACATGGTAGATGTAGACATAAAAATACCGTACAATCAGCTGTTGAACTCCATCATAAAACACGGCTATTCACGCATTCCGGTATATTCAGGCACACGCGATAATATTAAAGGAATACTCTATGCCAAAGATCTTTTGGCTCATATCGACAAATCAGCTAATTTCCGCTGGCAGAGCCTCGTGCGTCCGGCCTATTACGTTCCAGAAACAAAAAAAATTGACGATTTACTGAGCGAATTTCAGAAAAATAAAGTCCATTTAGCCATAGTGGTCGACGAATATGGTGGTACTTCGGGCATGGTAACGCTCGAAGATATCCTTGAAGAAATTGTAGGCGACATCAGCGATGAGTACGACGAAGACGAAAAGCTTTTTACAAAAATCGACAATCACACTTTTATTTTCGAAGCAAAAATTCAGCTGAACGATTTTTTCAAAATTGATGAAATTGAAGAAAACGATTTTGCAAAAATCGCCGACGAAGTTGAAACACTGGCAGGCCTGATACTTGAAATAAAAGGAGAAATTCCTTCGAAAAACGAACGAATAGGTTATGGACGCTATATTTTCGAAATGCTGTCGGTGGATAACCGCCGGATAAAGAAAGTGAAATTGTACCTCAAGGACAACTTCGATGAGAATGATGACAAAGCCAACATTCTCTAAACTAAATTTTAAAAGTTCCAATTCCTTTCGGAAGCACATAAATTGAACACGATATGCGTTTGAAACATCTGACAATCTGTTTTTTTACATTTTTGCTTATCTCATGTGCCGAGTCGTACATGCCAAAACCCTATGGATATTTCAGAGTCGATTTGCCCGAACATACCTATCGGAGCATCGATACACTTCAGCTTCCCTATAAATTCGACTTATCAGGGATGGCAAAAATAGTTTCTCGCGCCGAAAATGGGGAACAATACTGGATCGACATTCAATACCCGTATCTGAATGCCAGTGTCTATTGTAGTTACAAAGCAATACATTCCAATTTATACGAACTGAGCGAAGATGCACGCAAATATGTGTACAAACATTCGGTGAAAGCCGATGGCATTTCCGAAAGAGTTTTTGAGCACCCCGATAAAAAAGTGTATGGCATTTTTTATGATATCACAGGAAATGCTGCTTCGTCGGTTCAGTTTACGCTGACCGACAGCACTCAACATTTCGTTCGGGGAGCTTTGTATTTCAACAATGTACCCAACAAGGATTCTATTGCCCCAATGGTTGACTACATTCGTGAAGACATGGTGCGTTTAATGGAAAGTTTTGAGTGGAAAAAATGATTTACGAACAATTTAAATCGAACAATGCCGACATTTTGATTTGGGAAATAACTGAATCGGCAGTTGAATTAATTGGGGTGCTCAGCAACTTTGAATGCTACAAAACTGAATACGAAAGCATAAAAACAGACAAACGAAGAATTGAATTTCTAGCTGCTCGTGTAGCCATTAACCAACTTTTGGCCGACGAAAAAATGATTGTTTACGATAAATCTGGGAAACCTTTTCTAAAAGACGAAAAGACATTTTTAAGCATCTCGCACAGTAAAAAATGGTTAGCACTGATAGCACACCCCGAACATAAAACAGGTATCGACATTGAGTGCCCTACAGAAAAGATTGTTCAGGTTTACAAACGCTTTCTTAATCCTACCGAGCAAAAAGAATTGTACGACGAAAAGAATTCAGTTAAATTACAGTTGGCATGGTCGGCAAAAGAAGCATTGTTCAAAATTATAGGCAATAATGCAGTCGATTTTGCGAAACAACTTCATATTTTCCCCTTCGAATTGAAAGACGAGGGATACATAAAAGCCGAACATCTCCCCTGTAAGGATGTTTATAATCTGTATTATAAAGTAAGAAACAATTACAACCTTGTTTACTGTATTGCATAAACAACGATGAAAAAAGAATGAAAAACTCAATTTACAAAAAAATATTATCGAATCGCGACAAAGGACAAAAGTTAATAGCCGTATTGCTTGACCCGGATTATTGCAAAGGTCCGCACCATACAAACATTGTTTCTTTACTCAAAACGCATACTCCCGATTTTGTATTTGTTGGAGGAAGTCACATCAATACATCCATCGATACATTGATTGACCTCCTTAAAAAAGAACTCATCGTAGATGTTGTTCTGTTTCCCGGCAATGCAACTCAGTTTAGCAAAAAAGCCGATGCGCTGCTGTTTCTGTCTCTTCTCTCAGGACGGAATGCTGAATTTTTAATTGGTCAGCATGTAAATTCTGCAAAATCGATAAAAGACACCGGCATCGAAGTTATCCCTACAGCATACTTACTTGTGGATGGTGGAAAAACCACTTCTGTAGCGTACATGAGCAACACAATGCCCATCCCACGCGAAAAAAATGAAATTGCTTTGTCCACCGCCATTGCCGGCGAATTGCTGGGTATGCATTTGGTTTATCTCGAAGCTGGAAGTGGTGCCGATTTTCCGGTAGCAGCCGACATGATACAAACTCTTTCCGCCGATTTATCCATCCCACTCATTGTAGGTGGTGGCATTAAAACGACCGAACAATTGAAACGGGCATTCGACGCCGGAGCCGATCTGGTGGTAGTAGGCAATGCATTCGAAACTAACCCCGAAAAAATAGCTGATTTCATCGGATTTACGAAAAATTATAATGAAAACGCGGAGAAAAACTAACGTAATTTATGCGTATTGTAATGTGGGCCAGCAATGCGCACAAAGAAAACGAACGATAGTGATACTATAAATACTCCGGCCATAAATGCCATCGATAGTCCGCCTGAGCTATCGGCTATCCAACCACCAAGTATCAAGCCAACGCCAATACCCAAATCCCAACTTGTAAGGTAAGTAGAACTGGCGGTCGCACGGCGATTGTTGGGTGCCAAATTCACAAAAAGCGTGTTATATGCAGGAAAAACCATACCATAACCTACACCCAAAACAATGGCCACGAAATAGAAAAGTGCTGTTATCAAACCAAGGTTGTTCTCAATTCTGTTCATTAATGACAATACGAGAAAACCGAGAATGCAAATAAATGTCCCGATACTAATTACTTTCGTGATTTTTCCCTGATCGACCATTTTTCCGGCAAACAAGCGCGAAGCAATAAGCCCCACTGCCATCAACGAGAAAAACATCCCCATTCCACTTTGAACGCCTAATTCTTTGCCGTAAATAGCCACATAAGTCGTAAGTATCCCATACGGAATGCCAAGCATAAGCAAACAAAATCCTGACTTAAACCCTTTCAACAGAAAAAAGCGGTCGAAGGCCAGCGGTTGTTTCACGCTTCGGTCTGCCTTTTTATCCGATTTGATATTGTACGCAAAAACAAATCCAAACAAACCTGCAATTATGGCTGTATAAAAAATAACATCGTAGTTATAATAGTCGTGCATAAAAAGGCTGATCATAGGACCAATGGCCATGGCCAGATTGTTGGCCACTCCGAAATATCCAAGTCCTTCGCCACGTCGCGAAGCAGGCATAATATCCACAATCAAACTATTTCCGGCAGTGGTTACCAGCCCGAATGTCAATCCATGAAAAATTCGAAGAAGGAGAAACAGGTTGATTAAACTCACAAAAGGATAAGCTATGAAAGCCATTATAAACAACAGGTAGCCTACCAGATAGATGGGCCGACGGTTAAAAAGATCGAGAATAAAACCCGCAAACGGACGTATAAAAAGCGCTGCAATTGTATACGACGACAGTATAACTCCTATCAACGATTTAGAGCTATTAAATACATCGGTCAGATAAAGTGCTAATACCGGAAGTAGCAGGTAGAAAGCAAAAAACAACAAGAAGTTACCGATACAGGCACTTATAAAACTTGAAGTCCAGAGTTTATCTTTAGTAGTTGTCAATTAGTATAAATTAAAAAGTTTTATTATTCTGTTTTCCTGACTATTGGGATCAGGCAAGAAGAATCATTTGAATTATGTCTTCGATAAACGAACCTATTGAATCGTTTCGTTTGCTGCTATATCATTTATCTTTTGAATCATCAAAGTTTTGAGCCATGCATTCGAAGCCACAATTTCTTTCCCAAAAAGATAATTGTCTCCGCCTTTATAATCGGTAACAATGCCACCGGCTTCCTTTACAATTACAGCCCCGGCAGCCACATCCCAGGGTTTCAGGTCATATTCCCAAAAAGCTTCGAAACGCCCACATGCTACATAAACCAAATCTGTAGCAGCTGAACCTAACCGGCGAACACCTCTGGCATTCTTCATTGCCCATTCCAGAAAAATCATATAGCTCTTCATTTTGCTGAAATCGTTATACGGAAATCCGGTTGCCAACAAAGCTTCATGAATTTCACGACGATCAGATACGCGAATCGTTTGGCCATTCAAATACGCTCCACCATTTTTCCATGCATAAAAACATTCATCGCGGCCAACTTCGTACACTACACCCAGTACAAGTTCCTCTCCATCCAACAAACCAATGCTTACAGCATAAAGCGGAATGCCCTGAATGTAGTTTGTGGTACCATCCAATGGATCGATTACCCAATTGAATCTTTCGCCGCGTTTATCATTCGTTCCTTCTTCGGCTATGAACCCCGATTCGGGTAAGAGCTCCTGCAACTTTTCAATAATATACTCTTCGGATGCTTTGTCAACATAACTTACCAGGTCATGCAAACCTTTATTTTCTATTTTACTATCGTCGAAACCTTTACGTTCGTTAGCCATATATTTGCCAACAGTGCGGGCAATTTCGCAAGTTGCAAGTGTGAGTTTTTGGTAAGTTGCAGTCATAAATTTATGTATTGTTTAAATGGAATGCAAAATTAGACTTTTCGAATCCAACTAGCAAATGAATAGCTTATAAATTGAATTTAAAGCTTCAACGAAGTACCCAAACCAATTATGACAGTATCAAAATCATCGGAACTTTCACACGCTCAACTTAAATGATTGAATGTCAATATTGAGAATTTGTTTGTTCTTTTTTTTCAAACAAAAGAATTATTCGTTTGCCCGGAACATTTTATTTGTTTCAGTTGTATATTTGCAGTGTAATTTACTGTGATTTCGAATTTTATATATTCTACATTCACAGTAAACATCAAAAAAGCATCCAACGTAATTAACAATTTAAAAGAAAGGAAAACAAAAAAATGATTATTTTGAGTAGTAGTATTTTAGTTTTTATCCTGTTCATTTCCGGTATCAGGATTGTACGACCCACTGAACGTGGCCTTATTGAACGTTTGGGAAAATACAAAAAATTTGCCAATCCGGGATTTCACTGGATTATTCCTATCATCGACCGGATTTATATTGTCAATGTCACCGAACAAATGGTGAATGCTGAACCTCAGGAAATCATTACCAACGACAACCTGAATGCAAGTGTCGATGCGCAGGTATATTTCAAGGTTAAAAGTGATGAAGAGTCGGTAAAAGGATCGATTTATAATGTAAACAATTACAAATTGCAAATTGTAAGTCTGGCACGTACTACTTTACGTAATATCATCGGTACACTCACGCTTAAATCGGCCAATAGTGAACGTGGAAAAATAAATGCTGAACTTTACAATACCCTGCACGATGAAACCGAAAGTTGGGGTATTGATATTGTACGAACTGAGCTGAAAGAAATCGACCCTCCAAAAGACGTTCAGGAAACAATGAACAAGGTAGTGAAGGCCGAAAACGAGAAAATTGCCGCCATCGATTCAGCTACTGCTGCCGAAACTGTGGCCGATGGAGTAAAACGTGCTAAAATAAAAGAAGCTGAAGGCTATAAACAATCAAAAATTCTGCACGCCGAAGGCGAGGCCGAAGCTATCAAACTTGTGAACGAAGCTGCTGATAAATATTTTGTTGGAAATGCGCAACTGTTACGGAAACTGGAGGCTGTGGAAGCTTCGCTTTCGAATAATGCCAAAATAGTTGTACCAACAGGCACCGAACTTGTCAACATTATTGGTGAAATGGCCGGAGGGATTTTACCATTAGAACGAAAACCGAAGAAGAACTAAATATTCTATCACTTTTTAAAGTTCATTAAAGTGGGGATTTTCACCCCGCTTTGATGAACTTTTTGCGCTAAAGTCCAAAATACAATTAAATGACTTAATCTAGCATCAACAAGCTCTTTCTTTGTTTTTATGCTCTTGAAATACATATTTATTCATATTCGAATCTCTTTTTAATCAAATCATTAAAAAAAAGCAAAATCGGGAAGAATTTTGATTTTCCGACTTGTACAGAACTTAAAAAAGCCGTACTTTTGCATAAATTTTGGGTAAACTACAATATTTAGGCATAAACGCAGTATAAATATTAAAAAACACCAAATACAAGAGCAAAAATAAGACAATAACTAAATATTTATGCAGAAGTACAAATCTCTCCACCTCGTTCTGGAAGATGGAACAATTTTTAAAGGGAAATCCTTTGGGTACGAAAAGCCTGTTGCCGGCGAAGTTGTTTTTAATACAGCCATGGTAGGGTATCCCGAAAGTTTGACCGACCCATCCTACGCCGGGCAATTATTGGCGATAACGTTTCCATTGGTTGGGAATTACGGTGTTCCGAACGACATCATCCAAAACGGACTTTCTACTTTTTACGAATCGGAAAAAATTCAGGCATCAGCTTTGATTATTTCCGATTTTTCTTTTGAATACAGTCACTGGAATGCTGGAAAAAGCCTCAGTGATTGGTTGAAAGAAAATGAAGTGCCCGGTATATTTGGTGTCGACACCCGTGAACTTACCAAGCTGGTACGCGAAAAGGGAACAATGAGAGGAAAGCTTGTTTTCCCCGAAGGCGATGATATAGAATTTATCAACCCCGACGACGAAAATCAGGTAGCAAAAGTAAGCTGCAAGGAAGTAATCACCTATGGAAGCGGAAAACACCGTGTATTGCTCGTGGATTGTGGCGTAAAACATAACATTATCCGTTGCTTACTGAAACGGGACACAACTATCATCCGCGTGCCCTGGGATTACGACTTCAACCACATCGAATTCGATGGTTTATTCATTTCGAACGGCCCGGGCGATCCTGAATATGCACAAGATACTGTTCGCAACATACAAACCTTTATGCAAACCGGAAAACCAATTTTCGGTATTTGTATGGGTAATCAATTACTTTCGGTAGCCGGAGGTGCAAAAACTTATAAACTGAAATACGGACACCGCAGCCACAACCAACCAGTACAATTGGTGGGAACGCAACGTGCCTTTATCACTTCACAAAATCATGGTTTTGCTGTCGACAACAAAACCCTGAGCGCCGATTGGGAACCTCTGTTTGTGAATATGAACGATGGCACTAACGAAGGTATTCGTCACACAACAAAACCCTGGTTCTCGGCACAGTTTCACCCCGAAGCTGCCTCAGGACCAACGGACACCGAATTCTTATTCGACGTATTTATTAAAACATTGGAAGGTAGCGACATTGCAATTCCACAACTAATTGAACAGGAATGTGTAGCTAAACTTAAAACGATACACAAAGATCAGCAAATCAAAAAAGGCGAGATCAAAAAAGTATTAGTGCTTGGCTCGGGTGCATTGAAAATTGGTGAAGCAGGTGAGTTTGATTATTCCGGTTCACAAGCGCTGAAAGCATTGAAAGAGGAAGGTATCGAAACCATTCTTATCAATCCTAACATTGCCACCGTACAAACCTCTGAAGGTATTGCCGATAAGGTATATTTTTTACCTGTTACGCCTGACTTTGTAGAACGAGTGATAGAAAAGGAACGCCCCGATGGCGTTTTCCTCTCGTTCGGTGGACAAACTGCATTGAATTGCGGAGTGGCGCTTTACAAAAATAAGATTTTCGAAAAATACAATATCAAGGTACTTGGTACGCCGGTGCAGTCGATTATCGACACGGAAGACCGCGAGATTTTCAACCAAAAACTATCGGAAATCGATGTGAAATACATCAAGAGCGAAGCTGTTACCAACCTGAAAGATGCCATACGGGCCGCCAACGAACTGGGTTATCCGGTGATTGTTCGTGCGGCTTATGCATTGGGCGGAATGGGAAGCGGTTTCTGCGACAACGATACCGAACTGATTGAACTCGTTGACAAAGCATTTGCCTACTCTTCGCAGGTGTTGGTTGAGAAATCGCTGAAAGGCTGGAAAGAAATAGAATACGAAGTAGTGCGCGATAAGTACGACAACTGTATTACGGTTTGTAATATGGAAAACTTCGATCCGCTGGGAATTCATACCGGCGAAAGTATCGTTGTGGCGCCATCGCAAACACTTACCAACCGCGAGTACCACAAACTTCGCGAGCTGGCTATCCGCATTATTCGCCACATTGGCATCGTGGGTGAATGTAACGTTCAGTATGCCTTCGATCCATTCTCGGAAGATTACCGCGTGATTGAGGTCAACGCCCGCTTGAGCCGTTCGTCGGCACTGGCTTCCAAAGCAACCGGTTATCCGCTGGCTTTCGTAGCTGCCAAACTGGGACTTGGTTACGGATTGCCTGAATTGAAAAACTCGGTAACAAAAGATACTTCGGCATTCTTCGAACCGGCGCTCGACTATATTGTTTGTAAAATTCCCCGTTGGGATTTAGGTAAATTCCAGGGTGTAAGCCGTCAGTTGGGATCGAGCATGAAGTCGGTGGGCGAAATCATGTCCATTGGTCGTAATTTTGAGGAAGCATTTCAGAAAGGACTGCGTATGATTGGATTGGGGATGCACGGATTCGTTGCCAATAAAGATTTTTATGCCGACGATGTAGATACTGCGCTTTCGAAACCAACCGACAAACGTGTTTTCTACCTGGCTCAGGCATTGCAGGGCGGCTATTCAATAGATAAATTACACGAACTTACCAAGATCGACCGCTGGTTTCTGTATAAATTAAAAAATATTGTCGACAAAGAACATGAACTCGAAACATTCAACTCATTGAATGAATTACCGGATGATATACTTCGTCATGCAAAAGAATTAGGATTTTCCGACTTCCAGATCACACGATTGGTGACTAAATGCAGCAGCGACGAAATTGACGAGAAGATAAAACTGACCCGACTCCATCGTAAAGGTCGTGGCATTGTTCCGGTGGTAAAACAAATTGATACGCTGGCAGCCGAATATCCTGCACAGACCAACTATTTGTACCTTACTTACGGCGGAACCGGCAGCGATGTGAAATACCTTGGCGACCACCGCTCAGTAGTAGTGCTTGGTTCGGGAGCTTATCGTATCGGTTCGTCGGTAGAGTTCGACTGGTGCGGTGTTAACGCGTTGATGACCATTCGCAAGGAAGGTTTCCGCTCGGTAATGATCAATTACAATCCCGAAACGGTGTCGACCGACTACGATATGTGCGACCGTTTGTACTTCGACGAACTAAGCTTCGAACGCGTAATGGACATTATGGACATGGAAAACCCAATGGGAACCATTGTTTCTACCGGCGGACAAATTCCGAATAATCTGGCACTGAAACTTGCCGATGCCAATGTTACCATTTTGGGAACACAAGCCACGGATATTGACCGCGCCGAAGACCGTCATAAGTTCTCGTCGATGCTCGACACCTTGAAGATTGACCAACCACGATGGAAAGAACTGACTACTTTCGATGATGTGAACGATTTTGTACAAGGTATCGGATTCCCGGTATTGGTGCGTCCATCCTATGTACTTTCGGGTGCAGCGATGAACGTATGTTACGATTCTACTCAGCTGGAAAACTTCCTGAAACTGGCAACTGATGTTTCGAAAAAACACCCGGTTGTAATTTCTGAATTTATCGAACGATGCAAAGAAATTGAAATTGATGCCGTAGCTAAAAATGGTGAAATACTTGTTTATGCTATCTCGGAACACGTGGAATTTGCCGGAGTTCACTCGGGTGATGCCACCACGCAATTCCCTCCGCAAAAAATATATGTGGAAACCATTCGCCGCATCAAGAAAATTGCGAGCGAGATTGCAAAATCGTTGAATATCTCCGGACCATTCAACATTCAGTTCCTGGCGCGTGATAATTATATCAAGGTAATTGAATGTAACCTGCGTTCGTCACGTAGTTTCCCATTCGTTTCAAAGGTATTGAAAATAAACTTTATCGAACTGGCAACGAAAGTAATGCTTGGCCTGGAAGTGGAAAAACCTGAGAAATCGGCCTTCGATCTGGATTATGTGGGTATCAAAGCTTCGCAGTTCTCCTTTGCCCGTTTGCAGCAAGCCGACCCTGTGTTGGGAGTAGACATGGCTTCGACCGGTGAGGTAGGTTGTATCGGCGATGATTTCCCGGAAGCAATTCTGAAATCATTACTTTCGGTAGGTTATCGCATTCCAAAGAAACGGATTCTGATTTCGTCGGGCGAAACAAAATCGAAACTGGAACTTTCGGAAGCTTGTCTTTTATTGCAAAAGAAAGGCTACGAACTGTTTGCAACACGCGGCACACAACGCTTCCTTGCTGAAAATGGAGTAAGTGCTACTGCTGTTAACTGGCCGGACGAAGAAGGCGAGTTGAATGTGAAGGACATGATCTCGAACAAACAATTCGATCTGGTGATCAATATCCCAAAGAACACCACTAAACGTGAATTGGCCAACGACTATATCATTCGTCGTGGTGCTATCGATTTCAACATTCCGTTGTTCACCAATGCCCGTTTGGCGTCAGCCTTTATCAATGCCTTCTGCACCATGAGTTTCGAAGACATTAAGATCAAGAGTTGGGATGAATATTAATTGACCTCACCCCTAACCCCTCTCCTTGAGGAGAGAGGAATAAGATAAGAAACAGCCGGTTGTAGCAATGCAATCGGCTGTTTTTTGTATCTAAAAAGTCAAACACAATAAAAATATAAAGATTATACAATAATATGTAAAGTTTATTTGTCATTATGTAATAAATACATTACTTTTACAACATAAATTTAAAACTAATTATTATGACAAAGAATTATTTATTCCCTTCCCAATTTCAGAAATTGGGTTATATTTTATTGATACCTTTTGGATTACTCTTTTTGTACTTTTCTTTTACAACAAGTGAATCCAAAATAGAATTGAATGTTCCTGTATTTGCAATTATCAACAATGACATTGGGAATTCAACACAATGGTTCACATTAATCAAAAATGATATTATGGATGAAATAACCTACATTGGACTAATTACTTCATTTTTACTCATTGCATTCTCAAAAGAAAAGAACGAAGATGAATATATTTCTCTAATTAGGGCCAATTCATTGGTATGGGCATTGTTAATCAATTTCCTGATTCTCATTTTTTGCCAACTTTTCATTTACGGATTCATTTTTCTTGAAATCCTCTATTTCAACTTGTTTTCAATTCTGGTGTTGTTTATAATTAAATTTAAGATTGCTGTTTATAAACTGAAAAAATCGACTAAAGATGAAGAATAATATAAAAGTTGAAAGGGCGATAAAGAATATCACTCAACAGCAACTAGCAGATTCGGTTGGGGTTAGTCGGCAAACAATCAATGCCATGGAATTGGGGAAATATGTACCATCAACTTTATTAGCCTTAAAAATTGCTCGTTATTTTGAAACAAGTGTAGAGAAAATTTTCCAATTGGAGGATGGAGAATAAACAGTGTAGTTAGTACAAGAAACAGCCGGTTACAGCAATGCAATCGGCTGTTATTATGCGAACAAGTCGGGACGCCACTTTGCCAGAATGCAATGGATAGGGTGAGTGCTGCGAACAAGTCGGGGCGCGACTTTAAGTCGCACTCCGACTTTGACAAAAAAAACTGCTTGCGCCCCGGCCGATTACGCCAAAACATTAACATTCGCCCTTGCGGCCGGGGCGATTGTAAGAAATAAAATCAAAACATGCCATCGGCCGCGCCGCAAGCTCCCCCTGAAATAAATTCGTGTAATCGGCCGGGGCGATTGCACGAAATGAAATCAAAGCAAGCCATCGGCCGGGGCGATTGCACCCCCGGGAATTACTTTGCCTTTGCGGCCGGGGCGCAAGCTCCCTTTGAAAAAAAATGGTCTTTGCGGCCGGGGCGCAACCCTCACGGAAACGCCAACAATCACTGTTCGATCATCGAAAAACCCCGATAGAATAAGGGTTGCTGAAAAACGAAAATTCAACCGGAAAAATATTTTTATTCCGGGTCGAAAATATTTTCATTTTCCTATGTATCAGACGAAAAAATGTTTATAAATTTGCATCAATTATTTCCTAATACTCACATTTTATCGTTTAAATTTTTATGAAAGTCACAATTATCCGTTTAAAATTAAGTCATCTCTGGAACAACGAATATTGCATGTTCGTTAGCCAGATTGTTGCCATTGTATTAAAGTATAACCCCGAAGTGCTGCATCTGAAAAAAGCCTTCGAACGTGTTACGGCGCTTTTGCCCGAACTTGCCAAAATCAAAGCGCAGGAACAGGGCAATGCCATCAGTAATCAGCTTGCCGATTTGAACGCCGAACGACGAACACTCATTCGCGGAATTATCGATCAGGCGAAAACATTTGCTAAACTCACATTACCTGCTATCGCTCCGCATGTAGTGGTAATGAATCGGTTTTTGGACAAACACGGTCGCGATATCGGCGAATCGAACTACAACACCAACACCGACAGATTCGATAAACTTTTGGCCGATTATAATGGAAGCGCCGATGTTCAGGCTGCCGCAGCTGCTTTGCAACTGACCCTCTTTTTCAATCAACTGAGCGCTGTAAACACACAGTTTGCTCAGTTATACATGCAGCGTACCGAGGAAAATGCAGCGATTGAAGTTGTTGATGCCCGTCCTATTCGCGCCGAACTTGACAAAGCCCTGACTTCATTTTACGAAGCTTTTGAATTTTGCAGTACCGAATATGAGGACTTAGACTACCAAACTCCGGCCAACGAAATGAACGAACTGATTGCGAATTACAAAACACAGCTCAAAGCCCGCATCACACGTAGAAATGCTGGCAAAGATGTGCACGACGAAAACCCGATTACAGTATCGTAAAAGCATTGTAAATAAACAATAAGATTTTTAGCACTGAACAGCCGGCTGCAAATATTGCTGTCGGCTGTTTTATCTTTCTCATACATAAAAAACCTAACTGCTCCTTCTGATATGTGTTTTTATTTTAAGGTACGGAGCGCACAATCGTACGGTTCTGCACGCGACAAAAAGGCACAAAAACAGCTTTCATTGCCCAAAAAACAAGCCAAAACAACCAAATAGAAAGTTTTTATTGAATAAGGCATATTTTATGTGTACCTGAATTCTGGTATAAAAAATAAAGGTATGTGTTGTATTAAAAAAATAACAGTTTTTCTGTTCGGTCTTCTTTTCATTCCCACCGCGTTCAGTCAAATCAATGTGATACCCGATTCGCTGGCAAGCATTCAGGATACTGACTCATTGCACACCCTTCGAAAGAACGGTGTAAAAGCAGCCACCTATGTGTTTGCAACCAATATCGGAGTCTGGACATTCGATCGTTTTATCCTCGATGGAAGCTTTGCCCGCATCAACCTGAGTACGATGAAAGAAAACATCAAAACAGGTTTTGTTTGGGACAATGATATGTTTTCGACTAATCTTTTTGCTCATCCTTACCATGGAGGAACTTACTTCAACTCAGCCCGCTCTAATGGCATGAACTTTTGGCAGTCGGTTCCCTATGCAGTAGGTGGCAGTTTAATGTGGGAGTATTTAATGGAAAACGAACCCGGCGCCATCAACGACTTTGTTGCCACCACCATAGGAGGCGCTGCGCTGGGCGAAATAACCTTCCGAATTTCCGACTTAATCATCGACGATCGCGCAGTAGGATTCGACCGATTCAAGCGAGAAGCATTGCTCACTGTCATTTCGCCCCTCAGAGGCATCAACCGAATCATTAGTGGCGACGCCTGGAAACACAGAAACATACGCGGGCACACCATCCCAAAAGTCCCTGTCATGTTTTACACTTCTATCGGGCATCGTATTATTCAGGATAATTCACAACGCGATGTGGACATCAGTAATATGTTAAGTTATCACCTCGGAATGTATTACGGCAATCCGTTTTCGGTGGATAACGAACATCCTTACGATTTTTTCTCTATCAAAATGAGCGGGAATTTATTTTCTCAACAACCGCTGATCGACCGCTTTAACGTTTTAGGAATGTTGATTTCGAAAGACATTATCCTCAAAAACCCAAAACGACAACTTTCGGTAGGATTATTTCAGCATTTTAATTACTATCAATCGCAGGCCGATATTAATAACGTATCGCTTTTCCCGTACAAAATATCCGAAGCCGCCTCGGCCGGACCAGGCTTGCTTTATATGAGTAAACCCACCAAACATACTACCTTTTCGTGTTCTTTCTTTTTGAGTGGAATTCTGTTGGGCGGAAGTCAGACCGATCACTTCAAATACGACAAGCGGGATTACAACATGGGAAGCGGATTCAGTTCTAAACTAAACCTTGAAATGCAATGGGGCGAAAAAATCAGGTTTGTGCTTAATTCCGAAGACTATCGGTTGTATTCATGGGTAGGTTACGATCCGAACAACAATGGAGAAATAAGTTCAAACGTTCAGGGCGATAAAGGGCACTCCAGTCTTAGCGTCGTAAGGTTAAGTTTCAATTATATAATAAAAAAACATCTGTTATTATCCACCGAAACCAGCTTTAACTACAGAGAAAGTATTTATGATTATTACAGTCCGGTCTACCACAGCGTCAAGGAAAATAAAATAAGCATAGGGTATATTTTCTAAAAATACAGCTTTTATACAAGGCCTCCAACAAGCACTTCAGGATATTAATGCATTACTATAATACAGCAAGTTAGCGTTTCATCGTTACCAAAATTAGATTTTGAATTTCTAATTCTAAACACGCTTTAGTACCAGCCAACTTCTTAATTTCTGTTAAATATGCGAACGAAACATTCAAATTCCTAAAAAATTCAATTTGCCGGTATCTAAGTTGTCTAAAAAAATTATCTTTGCATGAATTTAAAAATTTCAGAAACATGCTAGAAGCATTTATTATCTCAGCCGTACTTCTGTTCGTCGGCATTTTATTGTTAGGAGTTCGAATATTTTTTGTAAAAGGAGGTGAATTTCCGAACATACACATAGGTGGAAATCAAGCGCTTAAAAGCAAAGGCGTACATTGCGCTACTACACAGGACCGCGAAGCTCAGAAAAAAGTAAAACCGTTGAATAACAACGATATGATGTTGGAAATTACCAAAAAATTATAATATAAAATATGAAAAATCTTTCACTCATTTTAAACGCCGTATTGGCAATTGCTGTAATAGTACTTTTTGTAAAAGTATTTAGTAATAACCCAAAGTCGCCTTCTGAAAAATCGTTCTATAAGAATGATTCTTTAAACGCAGGACTTTTACCCATTGCTTATATCAATGTCGACTCACTGTTGCTAAATTATCAGTTTGCAAAAGAAGCCAATGAATCTTTAATCAAAAAACAAGAAGATTCACGTTTGAGTATCAACACAAAAGCACGTCAGCTGCAAACCGAGATGAGTGAATTCCAACGCAAACTCGAAGCCAATGCATTCCTGAGCCGCGAGCGTGCCGAACAGGAACAATCACGACTTCTTAAACGCCAGGAAGATTTGCGCGAACTCGACGGACAACTAAGTCAGCAACTGATGCAGGTTCAGCAAAAAATGAGCGAACAATTGCGCGACACCATCAATTCTTTTCTGAAAGAATACAACAAAGATCAGAAATATCAATTGATCCTGAGCAATACCTCGAGCGACAACATTCTTTATGCTACCGAAGGTCTTGACATAACACCAGAAATTACTGATTTATTAAATAAGAGATACGCGGCTAAGAAATAAGCCCGAAAAGAGAATAAAAAAAGTGCAGCTCACATTATTGCGAGCTGCACTTTTTTTTATTTAGTACGGAAGGAATTGAAAAGCGAAACAAGGGCGTAAATAAGCACTACCACCACCCACGAATTGGACTGTACGAACATAAAATAAGCTGCCAATCCGAGCAAAAGACTATAGATAAAATTTAAACGTGACAGACGTTGCGTACGCAGATCTTTTTTTTTGTCGGCCATGTAAGCCATAAACTGGTAAACAATGAGCATGGCAGCACCTGCAGTAAAAATATAGGACGCCACATTTACATTCATCAATTGCGAAAAAGCTCCGGCTACAGTAAGCGTACCCCCGACAATTAGCAGCATCCTGCTGTATTTCAATATCATTTATATTCGTTTTTAGTCTTTAATAATAAAAATTTCCTCGTTCTTGTTTTTCATATGGTAATGTTCCCGGGCAAATTTCTCGAGATATTCATTATCATTCTCCAATTTATACATCTCCGATTTATTCTTCTCAATCTCGTCCAAATAGTATTTATACTCCTTTTCCATTTGATTTATCTTACGGTGGGTCTCCCAGCGTTGAATCAGATTATGATCGTCGAAAAAAATTATAAATACAGCAAATGCCAACAAAACCACAAGGTATTTGTTGAGTAACACAGGTTTGAGTGCTTTCCATGTTTTATTTATAAATGCCATAGCTAAATTTTGTATTATTCCGATTGAAATCAGAAAGAATATTACTTTACAAGTTTACAAAGGTAAGCATTTTTTGGCAACTGCATTTTTTCCTGAAATCTTTTTTTAGTTGAAAATTATGCCCATTTTTTGAGTATATTTGCAAGCCTAAGAAAAAAAGAATATTGAGTTTATGGATAATTTTATAGTTTCTGCCCGAAAGTACCGCCCTTCAACCTTTAACTCGGTCGTAGGTCAGAGTTCGTTGACAACTACACTTAAAAATGCGATAAATAGCAACCATTTAGCACATGCCTATTTGTTTTGCGGTCCGCGCGGAGTCGGCAAAACCACCTGCGCTCGTATTTTTGCAAAAACCATTAACTGCGAGCATCTGACAGCCGAACACGAAGCATGTAATGAATGTGAATCATGTGTTTCGTTCAACGAACAACGCTCCTACAATATCCACGAACTGGATGCTGCTTCCAACAACAGCGTCGACGACATACGTTCGCTCATCGACCAGGTAAGAATTCCTCCTCAGATAGGTAAATACAGCGTTTACATTGTGGATGAGGTACACATGCTTTCGCCTGGTGCTTTTAATGCTTTTCTGAAAACGCTCGAAGAACCACCTTCGCATGCTATTTTCATCCTGGCCACTACCGAAAAACATAAAATTATCCCAACTATATTATCGCGCTGCCAGATTTATGATTTCAATCGAATCACTGTAGCCGACACTGTAGCACATCTTCAGCATGTTGCAAAAAGCGAAAATGTAACTGTGGATATAAATGGACTGAACATCATAGCACAAAAAAGCGATGGAGGAATGCGCGATGCCTTGTCCATCTTCGATCAGTTAGTAAGTTTTTGCGGCAATAATATTACTTATCAGGGAGTTATCGAAAACCTGAATGTACTTGATTATGAGTACTACTTTAAACTTGTTGAAGCATTTTTAAATGGAGATGTACAAAAACCTCTTTTGATTTTCAACGATGTTTTGAACAAAGGTTTTGATGCTCATCATTTCATCACCGGTTTAAGCGCTCATTTCCGCGACATTTTGGTAAGTAAGGACCCTTCTACTATAGAATTACTCGAAGTGGGTGCCGATATTGGCAAACGCTATCAGCAACAGGCACAGCTTTGTAGTCCCGAATTTATTTTTCAGGCGCTCAAAATCAGTAACGATTGTGATTTGAATTACCGAATAAGTAAAAACAAACGCCTATTGGTGGAACTTACGCTTATCAGACTGAGTCAGTTGAACGACGAAAAAAAAAAAGACTTTCTGAATGAAGAAGCGCCAGCACCAATACGTATAATAAACACTCAGCATCAGCAAACGCCCGGGGCTGCCGAAGCGAATAAAACTGTTACAGCAGCAAAACCTGTTGCGCAACAGGTTGCGCAGCCAAAAAAACAAGAGATCACTGTTGAAGCTGCTCCACTTCCACCAAAGCCACAAAGCGCTCCAACCAGCTTCAATCAACGTCCGGCAAGTATTTCCATTTCAAAAGCATCATCAACGGTGCAAGCACCTCAACAGGAATATAAAACTGCTGACATTATTCAAAGTCAGGCAAGCAACGAATATTTCAGCGATGAAGCACTACTCGATGGATGGATAGAATTCGGAAAAACGATGAACGATGAAATTAAAAGTATCGGATTTCGGAACACCAACCTGCCCGTCAGGGTTTCCGATACCACTTTTGAAGTGCTTGTCAACAATGTTATGCAGGAAAATGAATTGAAAAAAATTCAAACCGACATCGTTCAATTCCTTATTAACAGACTTAAGAATTCATCCATTTCGATGGTAATAAAAGTAGCCGAGGAGAGTGAACTGCAACGTACTTTATCGCCCGAGGAACGTTATAAATCTATGGTCGATCAAAATCCGGCTCTTGAGAAGCTGAGGAAAAATCTGCAACTCGAAATTGACTAAACAAAAAAGACGAAACCGCTGAAAATGGTTTCGTCTTTTTTGTTGTGATTAAACTGATTTTTAAATACCAGCTATTTGCTTTATTTGTTGAATGATATCCTGCGCTAAAGCATCTGCTTTTGCAGGTGTTCCTGCTTCGGAATAAATACGGATAATAGGCTCAGTATTCGATTTACGCAAATGTACCCAGCCTTCCGGAAAATCAATTTTTACGCCATCAATATCGTTTACATCATACTGAGAATGATTTTCCTTAACGGTCTGAAGAATCTTGTCCACATCAATCGCCGGTGTCAGCTCAATTTTATTCTTCGAAATAGAATAGTCGGGATAAGTTCTCCGTAGTTCGGATACTTTGAGTTTTTGCTTCGACAACATAGTGAGGAATAAAGCAATACCTACCAAAGCGTCACGTCCGTAATGACTTGCAGGATAAATAACTCCACCATTTCCTTCGCCGCCTATAACAGCATTGGTGGCCTTCATTTTTGTCACAACATTTACTTCACCCACAGCCGAAGCGTTGTATTCGCAATTAAAACGATTAGTTACATCGCGCAATGCACGGGTAGAGCTAAGATTCGAAACTGTATTTCCGGGCGTATGTTGCAATACATAATCGGCAATTGAAACCAAAGTATATTCCTCGCCAAACATGCTTCCATCTTCGCAAATAATAGCCAACCGATCGACATCAGGATCCACAACAAATCCGACATCAGCTTTTCCCTGTTTCATCAACGAAGATATTTCAGTCAAATGCTCGGGAAGCGGTTCCGGATTATGAGGAAACTGGCCATTGGGCTCGCAGTACAGCTGCTCTACTTTATTCACTCCTAAAGCTTTCAGCAAAGCAGGAATAGCTACACCACCCACAGAGTTCACACAATCAATTGCAACCGAAAATCCGGCTTTCGCTATCGCATCTTTATCTACAAGATCGAGCGCTAATACACTTTCTATATGTTTTTCGAGTGCAGTATTATCTTCGGTAAGCCGACCAATTTCATCGACTGCTGAAAATTCGAAAGATTCGTCGGCAGCAATTTTCAGTACCGATTCGCCTTCGGCTGCATTTAAAAATTCACCATTTTCATTCAGCAATTTAAGCGCATTCCATTGTTTAGGATTGTGACTTGCTGTAAGGATTATACCACCTGCTGCCTGATGATCAGTCACAGCCAGCTCGGTTGTGGGTGTGGTAGCCAGTCCGATATTTACAACATCGAAGCCCATGCCCAACAAGGTACCAATAACAAGATGATTGACCATCTCTCCTGAAATACGTGCATCCCTTCCGACAACTATCTTGTTAGCGTCGGTTTTTTTGTTATTCCTTATCTGTGTAGCATATGCAGCTGTAAACCGCACAACATCTACAGGACTCAAGCCCTCTCCTACTTTTCCACCTATGGTACCACGAATACCAGAAATTGATTTAATTAATGCCATTATATATTCTACTTTTATAGTTGACTTACTCTCTAATACAATAAAAAGCAGAAAGTTAACTTTTCCACTTTTTATTATTCACTTATAATTATTTAAAACGTTTATTTCTGAATTTTAATTTTCATTTCGAATCCATAAGGTACAACATCGTTGCCTGTAGTTTCGAAGCCTATTTTCGAATGCAGAATAAAATGAGCGCGCGAGTTATTATACTTCATATACGAAACAGCTTCGTGCCAACCCTCACAAACCTGCGTTGCATCAGCATAATTAAATGTTGTGGGAAACGGATAGGTAAGCGTATTCCAATTGAATAGAGTATCGGGAGAAATGGCGTTGAGCGTGTGTTGATAAAAACGAGTTATTACCTTGTCGTTAGCAGCAACTTTTAGAGTTGTGTCACCTTGGCTTTCGAGACGAAAATACATACCCGATTTGGTTAGCACATATACTTTATCGCCCCAGGGAAATTCCTTGGGAAATTCCTTCACCACTTTGATATTTTCTCTTTTAATATAATCTGCAATCAACTCTTTTTCATCTTTAAGTTGTTGAGCATAGGTAACACCATCATTACACGATGAAAAGACAAGCACCGAGAATAACGATAAAGAAATTAACTTTGAAAATAGTTTCATATATGTTTTAATAAATTCGTTTGCAAATATCCGATTATTATCCGGAAATCAAAAGTTAAGAATAATAAATATAATAATGTGCGGTTTAATTATTTACAAATAATGATAAATCATTTATTTATAATAATTGATATACAGCACTATCGAAGTATAAGGATCCACTTCCTTAGGATTTCCCTTCATCCCATACGCCAAGTACCAGGGAACAATCAAAGTCGCCTTTTCTCCAGGATGCATCATCAACAAAGCCTCTTCTACACCTTTGATTATCTGTTTTTTACCCACTACAATGGCCTCATCCTTACGAAACAGAAAATCGCCTCCAAGCGTATAAACACTATAATTCACACTACAACTCACATTCGCTTTTGGCTTTGTACCTGCAGCGCGCTGATTGATTTTATACCAAAACCCGGTCTCATGTTTTACGAAATTACTATCTGACTTTGATACATAAGCCTTAAGTAAGCTGTCTTCGGATTCAATCAACCGTTCATTAACCTGTACAAGCGCCACAGCAGCACTATCGAACCGGTTTGTTTTGTTGGCCGGTAATTGTGGTGCCTGCTTAACGCAGGATGACAATACAACGAAGAACAGAAGAAGGATACCCGATATTTTCATAGCAATAGTAGTTTCAATTTGAACGAATAAAAAATTCTAACGGATATTGGCGATGCTAATGATATCGGAGAAAACGCCCGCAGCTGTTACAGTTGCTCCTGCTCCATAACCCTTTATCATCATTGGGAATTCATTATAGCGTTCGGTGGTGATAAGCACAATATTGTTGCTTCCCTGCAAATCGTAAAATGGATGTAAGCTGTCAACTTCCTGCAATCCAACCTCGCAATGTCCCATTTCCATGGTAGCCACAAACCGCCAACGTTTGCCGTTCGCCACAAGTTTAGCCCTTTTTTCTTCGAAGTCGGCATCTAAATCCGAAACCGTTTTCCAAAAATCGTCAAGACTTCCTTCAAAATACTTATCAGGAATAAACAGTTTTTTTATCACATCCTCCTGTTCTACCGGATATCCGGCTTCGCGGGCAAGAATTACCAATTTGCGGACAACATCCTTTCCACTCAGGTCGATGCGTGGATCCGGCTCGGAGAAACCAGCCTCCTTGGCCATTAAAATGGCCTTGCTCAGCTTTATATCACTGCTGATTGTATTGAAAATAAAATTTAAAGTTCCCGAAAGCACTGCCTGCATTTTCTGAATATGATCGCCACTATTGATAAGGCTGTTCATTGTGTTAATGATAGGCAAACCTGCACCTACATTTGTTTCGAAAAGAAATTTCACTCCTTTACGCCGCGAAATCTCTTTCAATGTATTATAATTTTTAAACGACGAAGAAGCCGCCAGCTTGTTAGCTGCCACAACCGATGTATTATTCTCGAGCAAAGCCTGATACAACGCTGCGATATCCTGATTTGCGGTACAGTCTACAAATACAGAATTAAATATGTTCATTTGTACAACTTCCTGACATATTTTGGCGGCACTTGCATCCAAGCCATTGTTGTTCAGATTTTCACGATAATTTTCAAGATCAATACCTTCACGTACGAAAAGCATTTTTTTACTTGATGCAATACCTACTACATTTAATTTCAGACCATTCTGAACCATCAACTTTGGTTGTTGCTTTTTAATTTGTTCCAAAAGGTTACTACCTACAGTTCCAATTCCCACAACAAAAACATTAAGCACCTGATATTCGGAAAGAAAGAATGAATCATGAATTACATTTAATGCTTTACGAAGCGATTTCCGATCGGTTACGAAAGAAATATTTGTTTCGGAAGCCCCTTGAGCACAAGCAATTACATTGATACCATTTTTACCCAATGTTCCAAAAAGTTTTCCGGCAATACCTGGCGTACGCTTCATGTTATCGCCCACAATAGCAACAGTTGCAAGGTCGTCTTCCGAAAAGATATTATCAATTTCTCCCTGCGCTATCTCTGCCTCAAATTCTTTACACAACACTTTTACTGCCAGTTCACTGTCGGCATTACGAACACCGATAGAAGTTGTATTTTCGGAAGAAGCCTGCGAAACAAGAAACACAGAGATTCCGTTCTTGGCCAGCGTACGGAAAATCCGGTAATTAACGCCGATAACGCCCACCATACCTAAACCCTGAATTGTAATCAGCGAAGTATCGTTGATGGAGGAAATACCTTTAATTGCTTTTGAAACCTCATGTTCTTTTTCCTGCGATATATAAGTCCCTTTAGCATCGGGATTGAACGTGTTTTTTATTACAACCGGAATATTTTTATGAAAAACAGGGAAAATTGTAGGTGGATAGATTACTTTAGCTCCAAAATTACAAAGCTCCATGGCTTCGCTGAAACTTAGTTTTTCTATCACATAAGTGTTACTTATAATGCGGGGATCGGCTGTCATAAAGCCATCTACATCTGTCCATATTTCAAGGATAGAGGCATTTAATGCTGCTGCAAGTATTGCTGCCGTATAATCAGAACCTCCGCGTCCAAGATTGGTGATATAATTGGTGGTACTGTCTGATGAAATAAAACCACCGCAAACAGAAACTTTATTCTTTTTGACAAAACGCTCTTTTATAAGTGCATTGGTTGTAGGAAAATCAACTACGTGTTTATCGAACTGATGAATTGTTTTAATAAAATTCTTCGATTCGAAATGCACTGCGTCTTCAATCGTATTTGCAACAATAATTGACGAAACCGATTCGCCATAGCTCACAATTGTATCAATAATTTTTGGAGATGTATCTTTGATTAGAAAAAGACCACGAAGAATATTTGACAAGTCGTTAAACTGTATTTTAACCAGCTCTAAAACACTATTAATTTTATTTTCTGGCACCACAGCATTTATCACTTCAATATGGCGCTGCAACATCGATTGATATTCATTCAGATAATTTTCATCTCCATTGCTGGCAAAAGTGGCTACTTTATAAAGCTGATCGGTAATACCTGAAAGTGCCGATACTACCACAATAACCGACTCTTCCTGAGCCTCGACAATTTTTTTTACACTTAAAAGACCTTGAACAGAACCTACGGATGTTCCGCCGAATTTCATTATTTTCATATATGAGTAATTGTTTTACAATAAGATAAATGATAGTTCACACCTCTGCATTTCCAAATAGCTTTTGCCGAAGCTGCGAACTATGCAGCAGAGAAGTAATTGGTTGATTCTGTTTACAACTTACATTTGCCTATGTTTCAGAACATAACAGCACACAGCATTAATTATAAAAGAATAGAATCACCGGCAAACCATCTTTTTAGCAGTTTACAAAATTAGCGAATTTTTGCCAAACTTCAGTTGTATCGGGGCTTTTTTTAAGCAAACAGTTGCAACTATCCAAAAAAAAAACTACTTTTGCAGCGCTTTTTACGTAACCGGATGTCTTTTGACGATACCGACCGTAGAATAAAGCACAAAATGGTTCCGTAGCTCAGCTGGATAGAGCAACGCCCTTCTAAGGCGTGGGTCATGGGTTCGAATCCCGTCGGAATCACAAAAGTCTCCCTGTTGAAACTTCAGCAGGGAGACTTTTGCATTTAAAAACATGCTGTTTTACAACAAATTAAGAATATCATTCAGTTGTACTTTTAAATCTTCGTTCCTGTCTGTACGAACAACAACATCCGATAATTTCATCTTCATTTCGTCGCTCAACTGGTTGTTCATTCTCAGTTTCACCTGTTCTTTGGTCAAGCCATCTCTTTTAACCACTCTGTCTATCCTTGTTTCTTCTGAAGCTGTCACCAGAATTATTTTATCCACTATTTTATCAAAATGAGCTTCGAATAAAATTGCAGACTCGATAAACAGGTACTTTTCGTTAGGATAAAGCAGTGTCCACTCTCTAAAATCCGATTGTACAACTGGATGAATAATGGCATTGAGTTGCTGTAAAATACCGGGATTATTAAAAACAACATCCGCTACTAAACTTCTGTTCAAACTATTTCCGGAATATACATCCCTACCGAAAAGCTCAATCATTTGAGTTCGTACGTTGTTGTCTTTAACCTGCAAACGCCTGGCTTCCAAATCACTATCATAAACTTTAAAACCCATATCGCGTAACAGATTCGAAAAAGTGGTTTTCCCTCCTCCTATTCCACCAGTAATTCCAACAATCATCCCTGACTTTATTATTATAAGTTTAAAATCCAAAACTGATGCCACCTGAAAAAGTGGTTTGCTTTCCTTGCAAATATTTGGGCGTAAAATAATCAAGTGTTTGCTGAGCCGTCATTCTTCGTTCGCCAAAAGTAGCTTCTTTAAGTGGTTCGAATGCCTGTATATCACTCATTTCTGCTTTTACAACAATGTAGGCATTATTGAAAATTTCATAAATTCCATTGAATCCTATTGTTTTATTTTGCCAAATAACTTCGCCCAACGAAGGCTGGCTAATAATTCCACTTACATTTCCCGAAATTCCGTTGTAGCTACCGCGTTTAACATAATCGTATTCATTTCCATGTTTCGCATTAGTGTAGGTAAGCTTTAAATCCAACCCTCTAATAGGCTTAAATTGCAAAGCTGCATAAATTTCCTGTGCATTGTCGCCCAGGTAATGTCCCAAATTATAGGTATTCGATTTATAGGATAGCACCGGAATAAAATGTTTATAATTAAGAATGTTCGAGCGTGTAAACTCAACTACTGCCGATAAATTTTCCACAGGGAAATTAGCAATACTTGCGCCAAGTTTTACCGAAATCGGATTTGCTTCAGCATTACCCGATTTGAAACGGTCAAAATTAATTTCGTCGGTAAAGACCGATCCAAATAAATGAGTGTGTTTCAGATTACGCGAACTGATATTCATAAACATTTGAGAATTCTGATTTTCGGTACCAAGCCCCTTTGTAAGCGTATGATCAATAGATTTATAAAAAGCAATTGGAATAAAATAAGCACCCTGAATCGTTTTTTCGGCATAGATAATCGAATTACCGACCGAAATTTTGAACTTGCGGAAAGGCGTGAAAGTAAGCATATTGGCAGCCATAAATTTATTGGCAGGCCTGTACCATATTTTAGATTGGTTTTCGAGATAATAATAGGAGCTATCAATCACATTTGAGGTCAACCATGCATGAAAATAATTCAATTCGAACCATTTGGCAGGCTTCAGCTGCAAGGTAATCATTGGGAACGAAGGCGTACGCCCCGAAAGAATATTTGAACCATTATAATTATCGCCCCACACAACATTATCCTTCACTAATCCTATCGATAACCAATCTGTTGAAAACTTTATTCCTCCTCGCGAATCGCTGTAGTCGCCTCCTTTTGTCGATTCCTTGTATTCATAGCCAGGATAATTATTCAGATAATTGTAACTGGATAAAGTATCACCATCAATTGAAATATCGCGAATACTTGCGAATATTGAAATGTATTTACCAATACTTGCCTGAAATTCAGCACCTATCCAACGTTTTATAATATTGCCTTTTGCATTATTCATTACATTTAAGCCGATAAGTGGTGTTATACGAGCTTTAAACAAAGAATCTTTATAATGAAAGGCTGGCTGAAAAAGAGCTGCTTTTGAGGTTTCCTTGTTCCATAAATTTACAAAAGAAAAAGGAAGTTGATTATTTTCAAGTGCATATTCATTCAAAAAAAACTTAATCTCAGTACGCTGACGCTCATTCAATTGTTCGTTTTTCTCCTGCGTCTCAAGCAGTTTCTGTGTTATCATTTTACGGCTGTATGGTTTTATCGCCGTATTCAGGTCAATAAGTCCATCGGTGGCCAGCTCATCCATGAATTCATAAATCCTGACATAGGAAATATGTTGAGGAATATCCTGACTAAATGCCTGATTTGTAAACAAAGTTATTAAAAGTAGTACTAAAGTTTTTCTCATATACAGGAAACAAAAAATGTTATATCTAAAATTGTTACAAGTTGTTTTTCTAAAAAATAAATAGTATTCTATGCGCTTCGGGCTTTGTTGATAATAATATTCTTAATAATTTTCCGAAGGTATTTTACATCTGTTACGAAAGTGCCATTCTTTTCACATTCAATTAAATATTTCATTTCAGAATTCTGAATTTCTTCCATTGTTTCAGGCATATCGGCATAGAATGGAGGTAGCAGTCCGGGCTTTGTTTTAAGGCGTTTCTCCTGAAGCTCTGCGGAATACAAACTAAAGTAATGATTGCTGATGGGACGCACCCCTACAATTTTCATTTCGCCTCTTATCAGATTTAGCAGCATAGGTATTTCATCTAAGAAGTATTTACGCATAATTCTTCCCAAGGTATTAATCCTTATATCATTGTTAAACTTTCCACCTTTCTGCAGATTATAGCGATCGTAGATATATGCTTGCAGATATTCTGAATATGGATGCATAGTACGCATTTTATAAACATCGAAAACTTTCCCGTTTTTGCCCAGGCGTTTCAGCTTAATCAGTGGCCCATAACTCTTTTTAATAATAGGTTCGGGTTGCTTTACCCTGCGTGCAAAAACATAAGTCAACGATCCGACCTTACAATCATTAATCACCTCAAAACCTGAAAAATACAACCGTCCCATCACTTCAGCTTTTGATAGAATACGATTTTTACCATGTGTAATATCGTAATACAAACGGCGTGTCAGAAACAGCTTTGGAATAATCCTTCGGTAAACGTAATTGAACGAATAGTAAATATAATTTATGCCCTTCGGAAGACTCTTTAGGATATTCTTTTTTCGGGTACTCTTTGACTCGAAGCAACAAACTATTTGGCCATCATCCGGAAGTTTCTGATTCAAAACATTAAATAAGTTATTGATTCCCCGTATATTATTTAGTCTTTCCAGATTTATAAAAGTACTGTATTTATAATTTCGCTTAGCCTTAATATCCAAATAATTCGACGAAAAGTTAACATAAACGGCTCCATTTTTCAAATCATAATGATGCGAAAGGACATCAAAACACTTCTGTCCCGAAAAAGT
>CAYMHE010000007.1:0-55245 GCA_964390175.1 uncultured Paludibacter sp. | reverse complement strand
TTCTGATTTATTCTTACAAAGATAATCATTTTAGGTGAAATATCGGATAATCATATTACTTAAAATGGCAGTATAGATGAAGTTGCTCAAACCGATGCAGAATATCAGCCATGTAAGCCAACAAATTTGCTTCAATACAGTCCAACTTTCAAACCATTTTCTAAAAAGCTTTTGAACAATTACAAGATTAACTACCAAAACAATAAATGTAACAACTCCATATCCCAAAAGAAATACGGATTTATATGTACCGTTAACGTCAGAAAGACCAAAGGGCTGAAAAATGAGTATAAAAATTCCAATAAAAAGGCTAATTGAAACAATTAACTTCCATTTATTGAAATGAATAGGATAGGGCTGTTTTAGGTATTTACTTATCATTAAAACTTTTTTGCAAATATAACGATTATTTACAAAACTCCCCGATATGCTTTGCAGCCTATCGGGGAGTTTCTATATATTCCCCTCTCCTCAAGGAGAGGGGTTAGGGGTGAGGTTATTTCGCCATTTCAATAGCCACAGCCACTTGTACAGTAGCTCCAACCATTGGGTTGTTACCCATTCCGAGGAATCCCATCATTTCTACGTGAGCAGGAACTGAAGAAGAACCTGCGAACTGAGCATCACCGTGCATACGTCCCATTGTGTCGGTCATTCCGTAACTAGCCGGACCTGCACCCATGTTGTCAGGGTGAAGAGTACGGCCGGTACCACCACCTGAAGCAACTGAGAAGTATTTTTTACCAGCTTCCATACATTCTTTTTTGTATGTACCAGCTACAGGGTGTTGGAAACGTGTTGGGTTAGTTGAGTTACCAGTGATAGACACGTCAACACCTTCGGCGCGCATGATAGCCACACCTTCGCGAACGTCGTCGGCACCGTAACATTTTACAGCAGCACGAGGTCCGTCAGAGTATGATTTAGTACGAACTACATTCAATTCACCTGTAGCGTAATCGAAGTCAGTTTGAACATATGTAAATCCGTTGATACGAGAGATAATCATCGCAGCATCTTTTCCAAGTCCGTTCAGGATAACGCGCAATGGTTCCTGACGTACTTTGTTAGCTGATTGAGCAATACCGATAGCACCTTCGGCAGCAGCAAACGATTCGTGCCCTGCAAGGAAAGCAAAACATTTAGTTTCGTTGCGAAGCAACATGGCAGCCAGGTTACCGTGACCAAGACCTACTTTGCGGTCTTCGGCTACTGAACCAGGGATGCAGAAAGCCTGCAAACCGATACCGATAGCTTCGGCAGCGTCAGCAGCAGTTGTACAACCTTTTTTGATAGCGATAGCAGCGCCTACCACGTAAGCCCATTTCGCGTTCTCGAAAGCGATGTTCTGGATAGATTCACAAATTTGGTAAGGGTCGATGCCTTTAGCAGCGCAAATGGCTTTGGCTTCGTCGATATCTTTGATACCGTATGTATTAAGTGCCGCGTTTACCTTATTGATACGACGGTCATAACTTTCAAATAACATAATATTTTGAATTTAGAATTAATAATTTAGAATTCAGAATTAATAAGTGCTTAATTTATATTTATGATTGGGACTGTAAGTTATTACTTTTGCTACTGTTTATAATTGAAACTAAAAGTTTAATTAGTTCATTGCAATCAAAATAAATGCTCTCAAATTGTTTATTATTAATGAATTCAGTTTCAAATAGTAATTCAATCCAATAAGCAGATTCTTCAGCTTCTTTTAATGCAATATGTAGTTTTGCTTGAAAATCTTTTGTGCTTTGAGCTCGAATAGCCTCTCTTGTATTAGCTCCAATGCTTGTTCCACTTCGGAGTAATTGTTTTGAAAGAGTAAATTCTTTTTTATCGTTCTGAAGAAATTGATATAAACGAATTATTCGAATGGCAAAGACTTTACTTTTATCAGCAATAACGTTATTTTCCTTCATAATTATGAATTATGAATTTTTAATTCTTAATTAGTCTTGTCTTGGATCAATATATTTTGCAGCGTTAGCAAAGCGACCGTAAGTGCTTGTACATTTTTTTAATGCTTCGTTAGCATCTACACCTTTTTTAATCATGTCCATCATTGGGCCCATACGAACAAATTCGTAACCGCAAGCCTCGCCATCTTCGTCTAACGCCATGCGGTTGATATAACCTTCGGCCATTTCAAGGTAACGAACACCTTTAGCTTTTGTTCCGAACATAGTTCCAACCTGCGAGCGTAAACCTTTACCCAAATCTTCAAGTCCGGCACCAATTGGCAAACCACCTTCAGAGAAAGCAGATTGTGTACGTCCGTAAACGATTTGGAGGAATAATTCGCGCATTGCCACGTTGATAGCATCACACACTAAGTCGGTGTTCAATGCTTCGAGGAGAGTTTTACCTGAAAGAATTTCGGCAGCCATAGCAGCAGAGTGAGTCATACCAGAGCAACCGATAGTTTCAACCAGTGCTTCTTCGATGATACCGTCTTTCACATTCAAAGTCAGTTTACATGCGCCTTGTTGCGGAGCACACCAACCCACACCGTGAGTCAAACCTGAAATGTCTTTGATTTCTTTAGATTTCACCCATTTACCTTCTTCAGGTATGGGAGCAGGACCATGGTCAGGACCTTTTTTTACAACACACATGTGTTCTACTTCGTGCGAATAAATCATACTTTTGTTATTTAGTTAGTATAAAAAATAGTTTGATATCTTGGTTCTCAATTTCGGGTGCAAAAGTACACTTTTTTTACCTGTTTTCAATGGAAATGTTCAGTTAAATAGAAGGTTATTCTAAACTTTTTTCGTTCTTATTTGTTGCGCTATTATACGACATCATTTTGTACTCTCATAAGTAGTTTAAGCGTTAATTTTAATTGCTAGTTATAAACTTACCTCAATATGTATATGCTGAAATTCATTAAAATACATAGCGTACATGATTCAAATTACGAAGCTGTTTTTAATTTGTATAATAGTTCGTTTCCTCCGAATGAGCGTCGAAGCTGGGAATCGTTGGAGATGGTATTGAATACCGACTCCAGATTCAATGTGTATGCTCTTGAAAATGAACAGGGTTTTGTTGGTTTTTTTAACTACTGGAAATTCAGCCGTTTTTACTACATCGAGCATTTTGCAATTCATCCTCAACACCGAAACCATAGTTATGGCAGCGAAGTTATCAGGTTGTTTCTATCTACTGTCAGCTTACCTATAGTGCTCGAGGTAGAAATGCCTAAAACAATCACGGCGAGCAGGCGGATTCATTTCTACGAGAGACTTGGTTTTTATGTAATGTCGAATTTTTACATGCAACCACCTTACGATGGTGAGTCGTTTTTGTTGCCTATGCTCATTATGTCCAACGATTACCATTTCACCAACAAGCATTTTCATTTGATCAAAGAGGTATTGTACAAAGAGGTATACAACTTTGAACTTCCGCTTGAGACAAAATAAAGTGACTTTCTTGCAGTGCGATTTTCGGTGGTCTTGCCTTGAAAAATTATTGTTGAACTCCCATTTCCCTGGCTACACGAAACATATATTCGCGTGCAGCTTCATATTCGTTGGGAATTATACCATCGAGTATGGCATCTTTAATCCTCATTTTGATATCGCCCACCATTGCACAGGCCGGTAGATGAAAGGTTTCCATTATTTCGAGCCCACTTATTGGTGGTTGAAAATTGCGTATCTTGTCTTTCTCTTCAATCTCTTTAAGTTTTTGACGAACCAGCTGAAAGTTAGAACGAAATCGTTTTACTTTTTCAGGATTTTTTGATGTTATGTCTGCTTCGCAAAGTGTCATCAGGTCATCTATATCGTCGCCGGCATCGAAAAGTAGTCTGCGAACAGCCGAATCGGTCACTTCATCCTCACTGAGCACAATGGGGCGCATGTGTAATGACACCATTTTTTGCACATATTTCATTTTCTCATTGGTCGGGAGTTTCATTCTTCTGAAAATCTCGGGAATCATTTTTTCGCCAATGAAATTGTGATTGTGGAATGTCCAGCCTAAACGGGCATCAAAGCGCTTTGTGCGGGGTTTGCCTATGTCGTGCAGCAAAGCTGACCAGCGAAGCCACAGGTTGTCGGTGTGTGCGCATAGTCCGTCCAGCACAGCCAGTGTATGATAAAAATTATCTTTATGCCCGACACCATCCTTGGTCTCGGCGCCTTTCAGTGCCAATAGTTCGGGGAAAATAAGTTCAAGTAAACCTGTTTTTTCGAGTAAAATAAAGCCAACCGATGGTTTACGCGACATCATGATTTTATTCAGTTCGTCGGCAATCCGCTCTTTCGATATAATGCTGATGCGCTCATTGTTACGGGCAATGGCTTCGAAGGTGTTTGTTTCGAGAAAGAAGCCCAGCTGAGCCGAAAAGCGGATACCACGCATCATGCGCAGGGGATCGTCGGAAAAAGTGATGTCGGGGTTGAGTGGGGTACGAAGGACAAAATTTTGCAAGTCGTTCATTCCGTTGAATGGATCAACCAATTCTCCGAAACGGCTCTTGTTCAAACACAAAGCCATAGCATTAATTGTAAAATCGCGCCTGTTTTGGTCGTCCTCCAGTGTTCCATCCTCCACAATCGGTTTGCGCGAATCGCGTTGGTACGATTCCTTGCGGGCGCCTACAAACTCAACTTCCAGGTCGTTCAGTTTTACCTGAGCAGTTCCAAAATTTTTGAAAACCGTTAAGTGCGCTTTCTTTCCAAGTTTTTTGGCTACAGCTTCAGCTAGTTCAATACCACTGCCTACCACCACCACGTCTATGTCTTTCGACTCTCTTTTCAGGAAAATATCGCGTACATAACCCCCAATAACATAGCACTCTTTGGCTTGTTCGTCGGCGGCTTCGGAGATGATTTTAAAAATTTTGTCCTGTAAATATTGTTGCATCAAAGTTCTTTCTTCCGTGTCTTTATGAGTTGCAAAAATACGGCAATTAATTGAAATTACAAAAAACAGGCCTACAGGATACAATAAACCCGACAATGCTGATAGTTGTCGGGTTCATTGTTATATCAAAGTCAGATTTTTTCTTCTTCTTTTTTCTTTTTCCTTGTTTTAAGCTTTGCAATTTCATTCTCCAGTCCTTCAATTTCACGTTCCTGACTGTTGATTGTTTTGAGCAATTCGTTCAGTTCCTCGTTGTCGATCGTGGTAGGATATTGGGCTTCAACTCTTTCGAGGAAGTCGGCCAGAATATTCATATAGTTCATAAATGCATCGTAGGCCGATTCGTAATTTGTTCCGTAAGGATCTTTGTGGCTCATGTACCTGAAATGATCGGAGGATTGAAGCATTAGCCAATCGTGCTGCAAAGGTTTGTCGTTGCAGAGATTTACCCGTTCGCTGACGGCATAAAGCTTGTTCAGTGCTTCCTGTTGCAAGTCATTTCCCGTCCAGGGTGTCAGGTCTTTGTCGTTGCCCACCCAGCTCATGGGGAATGATACTGTCAGTGTGTCTACAGCATCTGTTTTCTTTACATAATCAGATGGAAGTACAAAATTCATTTGTTGCTCCATCGAAAAGTAAGGAAGCGCTTTCAGAAATTCGAAAATACCCGTATTGGCTGAGTTTATGTGTCCGAAAACGTCGTAACCCATACCCAGATTTATTGTTTTTTCCTCGACAGGCAAAGCGGCAATCCAGGCGATGAATTTTTCGGCTGTTAATGATTGATGCGTGAACCTGAAGGCCAGGTCGTCACTTAATTTGTTGTTTCGGACGAGGAGCTTTAGTTTGGGAAGGTACGCATGTTTGTAAATGTAATTGGGACTTTTCCAACCCATTACGTGCTTGGCTTCGTCAATCATCATTGTTTTATAGCCCATTTCAGCCACAGTTTCACCTATTTGATCTGAATAAATCAGTTCGGAGTTGAAAAATGTAGTGGGGCGTTTGCCAAATAGTTCTTCAATTTTATTGGCATGTAAAGTTACCTGACGTTTAAATTCATCGGCATCGAACACCGAAGCCAGCGAATGGGCATAGGGTTCGGCTAAAAATTCTACAGAGCCGGTTTTCGAGAGTTCTTTAAAGCTATCAATTACTTCGGGTGCATATTGTTCGAGCTGTTCAAGGGTAATGCCGGAAATAGAAAAAGAACATTTGAATTTGCCGTTCGAACTACGAATCATTTCAGCAATTGTCTTGTTAGCTGTCAGATAAGATTGTTCCGCTACTTTACGAATGTGATCTTCAGTTTGAAAATCATCGTAATAATAATGATCTTGTCCGATGTCGAAGAAACGGTAACGTTTCAATCGCATAGGTTGATGTATCTGAAAATAAAAACAAATGTTTCGCATATTGTATGTCTTTTATAAATTGCTGATTGGTTTACTTTTTAAATTTTGATTGTCATCTGTAAGCACTATCGTATTACACTGTCGTAAATGCCTCTTACTTTCAGACCTGCATCGTACCATTTAATGTTATTTACTTCTTCGCGTCCCAGTTCTCTGAGGCTTTTGTACATTGAAGGGTTTTTTACGATTGAGTAAATGGCATCTGCCATGGCGTCAATGTCCCAGTAATCGGTTTTAATGGCATGTGTCAGAATTTCGGCACAGCCGGATTGTTTTGAAATAATGCTCGGCGTGCCTACCTGCATGGCTTCGAGTGGCGAAATGCCAAAAGGTTCGGATACCGAAGGCATAATATATACATCACTTTCGGCAAGCATTTCGTGTACCTGACGACCTTTCAGGAAGCCCGTGAAATGAAAACGGTCTGAAATTCCCTTTTTTGCAGCCAAATCAATCATGGCATTCATCATATCGCCGCTTCCTGCCATTACAAATCGTACTCCTTTTGTTTTTTGAAGTACAAGATGTGCTGCTTCCACAAAATACTCAGGTCCTTTTTGCATGGTGATACGTCCAAGGAAGGTTACTACTTTGTCTTTACGGGGCGTTTTTGTGAAAGTCTCGGCGTCCGATAAAGGTTCTACGGCGTTGTGTACTGTGGTTACTTTGGCCGGATCCTGATTGTATTTTTCAATCACAGTTCTGCGCGTCAGTTCGCTCACTGTCATTATATGGTCGGCAGCATCCATTCCCCGTTTTTCGATGGCATAAACTGTCGGGTTTACCTGACCACGGCTACGGTCGAAATCGGTAGCATGTACGTGAATCACAAGTGGTTTCCCACTTATTTGCTTGGCGAAGACTCCGGCGGGGTAGGTGAGCCAGTCGTGAGAATGAATGATGTCAAAATCGAGCTGATGCGCCAATACGCTTGCCACAGCTTCGTAATTCGAAATTTCTTCTATCAGGTTGTCGGGGTATCGTCCCGAAAAGTCGATACATCCTAAATCGTTGGTATATATTCTGTTGAAATTATATTTTATGCCGTTTCGCAACCAGAAGTATTCGTCAGGGTGCATGACGTTACCAATGCGTTGATTTACGTAATCCCAATTGTTTTCTTTCCAAACTACCGGCACATTGCATGCTCCAATAATTTTCAGAAAACTCTGATCTTCATCGCCATAAGGTTTAGGTATTACAAAAGTGATTTGCATATCGGGTTGCAAAGCCATGCCTTTTGTAAGTCCGTAACTTGCTGTGCCGAGTCCGCCCAAAATATGTGGTGGAAATTCCCATCCAAACATCAATGCCTTCATCTTCGTTATTTGTTTTCGTATTTCTTCAAAAATTCCAACACTCTCAATACTTCTGCCACGCTCATGGCAAATGACATTCCTCCATGCCCTTTGTAAGGAGGATTTCCATCGAACAATTCAGGGATAGTACCTACACAAAGTTCTGTCATTTCGGCTTCAAAACCATTCAGCATTCTTTCGATAAATGATTTTCCACTTTGCTTGTATACTTTAAGATAGGCTGATACAAAAGCTCCGAAAGTAAATGGCCAAACCGGTCCGTTGTGATAGTTTCGGTTGCGCTCCAGCATTCCACCAACATAATTGGGGCGATACGAGCCACTTTTAGGGCTTAAGCTTCGTAATCCCTTAGGTGTTAGTAATTCTTTTGTTGTTATGTCCAGTACCGATTTTTGTTGTTGCTTATCGAGTGGAGAATATTCTAAACCTACTGCCATGATCATGTTGGGGCGGAGCTCGCGGTCGGCGTAATTTCCATCCACATAATCATAAAGATAGGTGCCGTTCCAAAAAGTACTTATGAAAGTTTCGCGGGCTATTTCGGCCTGATAATCGAGCAAATCGGCTGCATGTTCTTTTCCTGCTTCGCGTGTAAGTGCTGACGTGAATTTCAAAGCGTTGTACCATAGAGAATTAATTTCGACCACGTAACCGGTGCGCGGCGTAATGGGCAAGCCATCTTCAACGGCATTCATCCATGTTACTGGTTTTTCCTTTCCGTTTACATACAGCAAACCATTGTTGTGCATAAATAGGTTCGGATGATTTTGTTTTCGAATAAACGCAATGATTTCAGTGGCAATATTCTCGAACCGATCGGCCGCTTCTTTCAGGCTTGTGTGCAAAGCATATTGCTGAAAAGTCCAGATGAGCCAAAGTAATACATCCGGATCATCAATTCCCTGTAATTTAATACTTTCTATATCTCCATTCAAAAACATCCCGACTTCTTCGAGCGAAGTTTTCATGATGTCGTCGAAATAATCCATGCGGCCAATTGTAAGCGTGCAGCCCGGAAGTGCTATAAACTGATCGCGGGCTCTAGCACCAAACCATGGGTATCCGGCAAGTAAGTAAGTCCGGCTGCCTTCGCGTTTATAAAATTGCTGTGCTGAATTTTTCAAACAGCTGAACATATCGGTGCGATGATTCCTGCGCTTTAATTCTTCGTCCCACATCGTAAGTAGTTTACGGGGTGAGGTTTCGGATACACCTGCCGAAAAAATAATTACTTCTCCTTTTTTGATCGGCATTTCAAAATATCCGGGCACTAAAAGGTCTTCTTTGTACTCGTATCCACGCTCTTGTTCTTTGTAGTATTCTATGTTTTTGTACCAATCGGGCTGATGTACATAAATATTTTTTTTCGAAAACTGCATGTGAAGACAAGGGTAATTTTCGTACATACACATATGAATGCCCTGTATGCTTTCGTTATAGGCCGTATTAGCTTTGTTGTTTTCGTGTGTCAGTTCATTGACGCTTCTGAATGCTAAAAAAGGCTTGAATCTCAGTATGGTAGGCGAATGTGCTTCGAGTAGTGTATATTTGATAAGCACCCTTGGCTCGAACGAAACCAGCATTCGCTCTTTCGATAGTATCACTCCACCGACCCTGTAGATGGTGCGCGACACTACTTCGCAGTCGAATTGACGGATGTATTTGTGACCATTCGGACTGAAATTATTCCCTTCGTACTTTTGGATTCCAAGATTGAATTCTGCGCCATGCTGAATCACTGTTTCGTTCAGCGAGGAGAGCAATACATGATTCGAATTATCGATTTCGGGCAAAGGAACTACCAACTGTCCATGATATTTGCGGGTGTTGCAATCAATCAGCGTTGTGCTGTTGTAGGTGCCTGCGCGGTTGGTTCGTATCATCTCTTTCGAAAGAGATTTGTCGAGATTAGTCAAAAGTGTCTTGTCAAAATTAAGGTAACTCATATATTCGTATGATTTAAATATACTAGCATAAATTCAATAAGTCGTTGATATGCCGCTGATTGGCAAATGCAAAAAATACTGCATGCTAGTTGATTTGCTGTGTTTCATTTAGAGTTCGCAATTTATCCATAATATTTGTAATTTCAAAACAAATTGTTTAAATTATTTCGGCGGAAAAAACGTATGTTATCATAATTAATTTAATTGGCTGACTATTAAGTTTATTTTTTAAATATAGAAATAAATTATTAAATTTCAAAACTTGCATCTGAATAAAGTACTGATTGGGTGCAATAATGCTAAAAATAAAATGCAGCTCATCTGAAAATATATTGTACTTTTGCCTGAAATAAACGATTAACAACTATGCTTTTCAGCGAAAAACGTACACCGGCGCAACGACAGTTTTTACATGCTGTATTCGTTCCGGCTATCATCACCCTTTTTTTTGTGTTGGTTTTTGTGTTCGAGAAAGGCATGGATTGGAACTTTCATAAGGCCGGAATTCTGCCGCGTGATCTCAAGCATGTTGCGGGAATTTTTACTTATGTATTTATTCATGCCGACTGGGGTCATCTTTTAAATAATGCTATATCATTCATGGTATTAAGTTCCTGTTTGTATTATTTCTATAACCAAATTGCTTCCAAAGTTTTGCTTTTGTCCTATTTTATCAGCGGAATTATGCTTTGGGTGATTGGGCGCGACAGTTGGCATATCGGCGCAAGTGGATTGATCTATTCAATTGCTTTCTTTTTGTTTTTCAGTGGATTGTTGCGGAAACATATCCCGCTGATTGCCATTTCACTGATCATCACTTTTCTGTACGGGAGTATGGTATGGCATATCTTCCCGTGGCAGGTAAACGATCCTATTTCGTGGGAAGGACATCTTTCGGGTGGTGTTGCGGGCTTGGTGCTCTCGCTCATTTTCAGGAAAGATGGTCCACAGAGACCTGAAAAAATATGGGACGACGAGGATGATACATCTGACCTGGATTACTCCGGCGATGATGAGCCTTTTGATGAACTTCGTAATGACTGAACTTTCAGTGTCATTTTCAGCCTTCGTTTATTTTCCGTACCTTTGCGCAAAATCGTAGTCCGTTCAGATTAATGTTTGATCTTGTAAAAGACGAATGGATGCGTAAATTATTCTATGACATTTGAAAAATTAGATCTGATAGAGCCGATCTTAAATGCTCTTAAACATGAAGGTTATTCCCAACCAACCCCTATTCAGGAAATTTCAATTCCAATTATACTTAAAGGACAAGATTTATTAGGCTGTGCACAAACAGGTACCGGAAAAACGGCGGCTTTTGCTATTCCTATTCTGCAGCAATTGTATAAATCAGGGATCACAAAAACAAATCACCGTAAAATCAAAGTGCTGATTGTAACGCCAACACGTGAATTAGCAATACAAATTGATGAAAGTTTTGCTGCTTACGGACGTTTTCTCGATATCCGCCATACAGTTATTTTTGGAGGTGTGAATCAAAACCCTCAGGTAAGCCAACTCAAAGCCGGCGTCGATATACTGATTGCAACTCCGGGTCGCTTGCTCGACTTGCAAAAGCAAGGATTTGTAAAACTCAACGATTTAAGCATTTTTGTGCTCGACGAAGCAGATCGCATGCTCGATATGGGTTTTATTCATGATGTGAAAAAACTTATTAAACTGATACCCGTTAAACGTCAGTCGCTGTTTTTCTCGGCTACCATGCCTGAAACCATACGCTCACTTGCAGGTACTATCCTTACACGACCTCAGGAAGTGGAAGTAACGCCTGTATCGTCGACTGCCGAAACCATTCAACAGGAACTGTATTATGTAGATGCAGCCAATAAAAAAGATTTATTGATTCACTTGATGAAAAATAAATCGATAAAAACAGCTTTGGTTTTTACGCGTACGAAACACGGCGCTGATAAAATTATGCGTATTTTGGTGAAAGCACAGATAAAAGCTGAAGCCATACATGGTAATAAATCGCAGAATGCCCGTCAGAGTGCGTTGAAAAACTTCAAGGAGAGAACTACGCGTGTGCTTGTGGCCACCGATATAGCAGCTCGCGGAATTGATATCGACGATTTGAACCTTGTGATCAACTACGATATTCCTAATATTGCCGAAACTTACGTGCACCGCATTGGTCGAACCGGAAGAGCAGGCCTTGATGGTAAGGCAGTTTCGTTTTGCGACATCGAGGAACGCGATTATATCCGTGATATCCAAAAGCTGATTTTAATTCAAATTCCGGTGATAAAAGATCATCCGTTTCCGGCTGAGAATGTAGAGGCTGTGAAAGCTGTAAAGTCGAGGATCAAAGCGAAAACGCCGGTAGGGGCCAAAGATAAAGGAAAACCCGATATAAATAAAACACGCAGGCAGCGTCCCACAATGAATACTCATGCCGACCAGGCGCCCAAAATTCTGATTCGCAAGGCACAATGATGAATAAAGCGAGCAAAAATCTCCAAAAAAATTATACGGTTGTCTTTGTCAGTCAAATAATTATTTGTATCTTTGTCCCGCTTTAATAAAATCAATATTATAAATTTTAAAAAGTTAGTAAACAGTATGTTAAATCATTATGAAACCGTTTTCATTTTAACTCCCGTTTTGTCTGATGTTCAGATGAAGGAAGCGGTAGAAAAGTTCAAAGCCATTTTGACAGAAAATGGTGCGACTATCACCAATGAAGAGAACTGGGGCTTACGCAAATTAGCTTACCCAATTCAAAAGAAATCGACAGGTTTTTATTCCCTGTTACAGTTTGATGCCGATCCTTCAATCGTTGCAAAACTGGAATTGCAATTCCGCCGCGATGAACGCGTGCTTCGTTTCTTATCGTTCCGTTTGGATAAATATGCTTACGAGTATGCCGAAAAAAGAAAGAATGTTAAATCAAAAGAAGTAAAGGAGAACTAAACCATGGCAGCAAATAACGGAGATATCAGATATCTTACCCCACCTTCAGTAGATGTAAAAAAGAAAAAATACTGTCGTTTCAAAAAAAGCGGTATTAAATACATCGATTACAAAGATCCTGAATTTTTGAAAAAATTCTTGAACGAACAGGGAAAAATTCTTCCTCGTCGCCTTACCGGTACTTCGTTGAAATTTCAACGTAAAGTAGCTCAAGCAGTTAAAAGAGCGCGCCACATAGCGTTGCTTCCTTATGTAACCGATATGATGAAATAATAAACAGGAGGAAAAAGTATGGAAATTATATTGAAAGAAGATGTAATCAATCTTGGTTACAAAGGAGATATTGTTAAGGTAAAAGATGGTTACGGACGTAACTTCCTTATCCCTACAAAAAAAGCCGTATTGGCAACTGAATCAGCTAAAAAAATGTTGGCTGAAGACTTGAAACAACGTGCTCACAAATTGGAACGTATCAAAAACGAAGCGATCGAATTGGCTGAAAAAGTAAAAGATATTACTTTGTCGGTAGGTGCTAAGACTAGTACAACCGGAAAAATTTTCGGTGCTGTTGGCCCTATCCAGATTGCTGATGCTTTCGAAAAAGCCGGATTTGCCGTTGATCGTAAAGTTATTGTACTTAAAGAACCGGTAAAAGAAATTGGTTCATACAAAGCTACATTAAAACTTCACAAAGAAGTAACTGTAGAAGTTGCTTTCGAAGTAGTAGCTGAATAAGTTTGCTGTTCAAAATCAAAAAGAAACCGGTATTCCTGCCACAGGAATACCGGTTTTTTGTATCTGTACGCTTGCTCAATTGTCGCTGTTATTTGTGAAAGTTTTTTCGTGTGAACCAATGGGGATTGACCAAAAGATATTATCTTTGTGTGATAAATAAAACAGATGAAATAATTATTACTCAGTTGATAATAAACTGATAATAATATATAAACAATTAAAATAAAGAAGATATGCATAGTTGGTTCGAATGTAAGGTGAAGTATGAAAAAACAGCCGAAGAAGGTAAAATAGTAAAAGTAACCGAGGCTTATCTTATTGATGCAATGTCGTTCACCGAGGCGGAGGAAAGAACTATCGAAGAAATGAAACCTTTTATCAGCGGAGAGTTTGAAGTGTCGAACATTAAACGTATGCGTATAAGTGAGTTGTTCTTTAATGAAAATGGCGATAAATGGTATCGGTCAAAAGTGAACTTTGTGACACTCGACGAGGAAAAAGGAATCGAAAAGCGTACGGGAGTTACAATGATGGTGCAGGCTTCGGACATGAAGGATGCATTGAATGGCATTATCGAAGGGATGAAAGGTTCGATGGCCGACTACGAGATAGCAAATATCAGTGAGACTTTGATTATGGACGTTTATAAATACGGAAAAGAGTAAATAGCACCATGTCTGTTCAGCAAAACATAATTTCGATACGTAAACACATTCCGGCACATGTTCAGCTGGTTTGTGTTTCCAAATTCCATCCCGACGAGGAGCTGCTTGAAGCTTACAATGCCGGCGAAAGAGTTTTTGGCGAAAGCAAGGTGCAGGAAATGTGTGGAAAGCAGCAAAGGCTTCCCAAAGATATTCATTGGCATTTTATAGGGCATTTGCAAACCAATAAGATAAAGCAAATCGTACCATTTGTGGAACTGATACATGGCGTGGATACCTTCAAGTTGCTTGTAGAAATCAATAAACAAGCCGAAAAACAAAACAGGAATGTGAATTGCTTGTTGCAGGTTTATATTGCCAGCGAAATAACAAAATTTGGTTTCTCGCCCGACGAGTTGAAAAGCTTGCTGGCAACGGCCGAATGGCAGGAGCTTAAAAACATAAACATAGCAGGATTAATGGGAATGGCTACCTTTACCGACGATAAAAATCAGATACGCTCTGAATTTAAGTCGCTTAAAATGCTGTTCGACGAATTGAAAAATACATATTTTGCCGACAATGCATCCTTTAAAGAAATTTCGATGGGCATGTCGGACGATTATCAGATAGCGATAGAAGAGGGGAGTACGATGGTCAGGGTTGGTAGTTCCATATTTGGCGTCCGGAATTACTGAGAATTGAGCAGCCAATTTTTTTTACTGAAAAGCAAATCGTAAACCCATCTGCTTTTAAATAGATTGATGAAAAAATCGATTTTAATGTTTGCATCTTTGTTTGTTTTCAGCAGCTTTTTGCACGATAATGAACTTGTATTGTCCGATACCTTATTGGACGATGAGACCGTTTCGATCATTTTTTCGGGAGATATCATGGGGCATTCGCCTCAATTTCAGGCTGCATATAATAAAGTCGACGGAACCTACAATTACGACATTTGTTTTCGAAGCGTAAAACCTTATATCGAAAATGCCGATATAGCAGTGACCAACCTCGAAGTGCCCCTTGCGGGGAAACCTTACAGCGGATATCCTTATTTTTCGAGTCCTGATGCTTTGCTCGATGCGCTTAAAAATGCAGGTTACGATGTATTACTGACTGCCAATAATCATGTGCTCGATCGTGGAAAATACGGCCTGGAGCGCACTTTGAAAATGATAGCAGACCGCAAGCTCAAACATGCCGGAAGTTATGTAAACAAAGCCCAGAAAGATTCAATTTATCCTTTGATGCTCGAAAAAAAAGGAATAAAAATAGCCCTTCTAAACTATACTTACGGTACGAACGGAAATAAACTGACGCCTCCCAATGTGGTAAACAGGATAGATACTACTGTAATAAAAAACGACATTCGCAGGGCAAAAATGAAGCAACCCGACCTCACCGTGATCACTTTGCATTGGGGAGACGAATACGAACTACAAGCCAATAATGAGCAACAGATGCTGGCGCGACTTTTTGTTCGCGAGGGCGTAGATCTGCTGATTGGCGGTCATCCGCATGTGGTTCAGAATGCTGAATTTCTCAATTCAGTAACTTCGGTTGTGCCTGTGTTTTACTCTTTAGGAAATTCAATCTCCAACCAACGCAAACCCCATACGGATGGTGGAATTATGGTAAAAGTGAAGATTGGAGTTCATTCCAAAAAAATCATAAGTACATCCTATTTGCCTGTTTATGTGTACCGTGGAGTTTTAAATAAACAATATCAATATCATTTAATTCCTACCATCGATTTTATTAAATCGCCGCAGAATTTTACTCTTCCTGTTGCCGATAGTGTTGCACTGAGGTTTTTCGATACTGAAACCAAAAAAAGGCTCCCCGGATTTCAGGTGCTGGATGAACAACTCATCAGTTTTTAAGTCTGAAAAATTGTACGATTCTTTTTCAGCAAACGTTTGCATATTTATTTTTGCATTCTCAAAAAGAAAACGAACATATTTACAGGGAAAATGAATAACATTGCATTTCGTTGTAAAAAATCATTTATTCTAATACAATACATCATGCTAAACATTCAGAAGAAAATGAGTAATGCATTTTTTGCTTTACTCAGTTTACCTGCCACAGCCATGGGTTTTGCACTTTCGGTGCAGATTTCCGCCTTAAGCTGGATTCTATCAACAAAATACGGACTCGATATTCACGAAATTGGTATAGTGTGGGCAGCCGGGCCTATTGCCGGAATCATTGCTCAGCCTATTGTAGGTGCTTTGTCGGACAATATGTGGTTCATGGGCGGGCGTCGCAGACCGTGGATAGTGATAGGTGGCATTCTGGCTGCTTTGATGATGCTGGCGCTGCCGAATCTTGAAATTATTCAGAAAATTTTCGTTGGTGGCGATGATCCTCAGGCCGGATTACTTTCAATAGCTGTTATTGTAGCCCTGACTTTCGATCTTTCCATCAATGTAAGTTTCAATCCTACCCGTTCGCTGGTGGCCGACTGTACGCCACATAACGAACGTAGTAAAGGTTACACCTGGATGCAGACGGTTTCGGGAACTTTCGGGGTGTTGGCTTATTTTATCGGCGGTACGCTGGGAAATATTTTCCTTATTTATTTTGGTGTAGCCGTAGCTTTGCTGGCTTCTATTATTCCTGCTTTTCTGATTCAGGAGCCGCGTGAGCTGAAGGATGAAAAAGGTGATAAAGCGGTGGCTCAATCGAAAACGTCGGTACACGATATTGTGGAAGCTTTGTTACCACTTTCCGGATTTTTGCTTTATGGCTTTTTTGTTATTTTCTCCAAATTATTCGGTTTGCAAATTACAGCCACCATTCCTGTATTCGGATACAAACTTGGGGTTGTTGAGTTTGCTTCGGTGCTGTTGATCATTGTGAGCGCCATTATCGTGCTTTTCAATCTGACAAAAAGCAAGGAAAAAAGCAATGAGTTTCAGAAAGTATTGCTGGCACATTCGTTCACATGGATCGGTGTGCAGACCATGTTTATCTATGCATTCTTTTACCTGACCAACGAATTAGGCCTGGGCGATGAAGCTGGTAAAATTAATTCAATCGCCTTTTTCATTCTTAGTTTGGTGAGCGCCGTTTTACCCGTGTTGGTACTGAACGGATTTGCAAAGAAAATTGGAATGGTGAAAACGCATTTGATTTGTGTATTCATTATGGCTTTGGGATATGCCGGGGTTTTGTTCTTCGGCACTTCGGTGATTTTGTACTACATAATGATTGCCATTGCCGGTATCGGATGGGCGTCGGTGGTTTCATTGCCTTTTGCCATTATGAGCGAAAAGGTGGATCAAACAAAAATGGGTTTATACATGGGCATTTTCAATCTGTCGGTAGTGTTGCCGCAGTTGGTGGCAAGTTTCAAAATGGGCGAGGTGGTAAATGCAGCTTCGGATAAATCGGTGGTGTTTCTGATCTGTGCCGTTACACTGGCTATTTCGGGTGTTTTATGGCTCTTTGTGAAGAACGATAAATAAACGGTTTGTATTGAAAATTTTAAAATACTGATATAACATTTTATAAGTTGGAGAGAGAAAAAGCAATTGTAAAAGTTCAGAAATAAATTGACTATCTTACTTTTTACTGTTATCTTTGCGGCGTTGAACCGCAGGTTATCGATAATAAAAACAAGAATCGCGGAATAAAGCTCTGCGGTTCTTTGTTTTTTACTCCATCGCTACTGTATTCTTTTTTAAAAAATATGATTAAAAAATCCATTCTCTTTTTGCTCATCATCAGCTTGTTTTCTGCTTGTGGAAATAAACCTGCGAATACGCAAAAAACATCTTTGGCAGATTCGCTTGAGCTGAAATATGCCGAAGGATTTGCTGTTCGCTATTTCGAAAACTATAAAGAAGTAATTGTGTACAGTCCGTGGCAAAAGGGAAGCATATACGCCCGATACTATTTGGTGAACGATGCAGCCACTCCAACACCAACGGATGGTACAAAAGTGCTGATTCCGCTCAAAACGCTGGCTGCAACTTCGGTGACCCATTTCGAGTTTTTGAGCCTTCTGGGGGAGCTTGAAACCATCAATGCGGTTTGTTCTCCGAAAATTATCTATAACAGCGAAATCAACAAACGAATAGCTGATGGGAAAATAAGCGACTTAGGCGATGCATTTAATATCAATGTGGAGAAAACGTTACAACTCAAGCCCAATGCTGTGATGATGAGTGGTTACAATCAGAACGATCCTTATGCACAACGCGTGTCGCAAGCCCTAATACCAGTGATTTTCAATAATGAGTGGATGGAAACGTCGCTGCTGGCACGGGCTGAATGGATAAAGTTTGTAGCTGCATTTTACGATAAAGAGCAGGTGGCCGACAGTGTGTTTGCCGATGTGGACGAGCGTTACAATGTCATCAAAGCCAAAGCGGCAGGGGTGAGCAAACAACCGAACATTATGTCGGGATCGAATTTCAGAGGTACCTGGTATATGCCTTCGGGGCGTAACTTTATGGGAAAACTGTTTGCTGATGCGGGTTCGAAGTATTTTTATGCTAACGATACCACTGCCGGAAGCTTACCGTTGCATATCGAAACTGTTTTGAAGAACTTTTCGCAGGCCGATGTTTGGCTGAATTGCAATTTCAATTCGTTGAATGAGCTTATTCAGGCTGATTCGAAACATGCGTTATTCAGACCAGTGGCGCTAAAACAAGTATATAATTTCAATAAACGCCTGTTGCCATCCACGGCCAACGATTTTTGGGAAAGCGCTGTGGCGCGTCCCGATTTGCTGCTTGCTGATGTTATTGCAATTTTGCATCCCGATTTGTTGCCGGGCTATGAATTAGTATATGCCGAACAGTTGAAATAGATTTCTAGCGCTGAGCGGAGGTTCCGGATAGTTCTATAAAAGCTTACCCTGTTTTCCGGGAAGCATTTGTATAGTTATGAAAGCATGTTTTAGTTCCGAGCGGAATATTCCGAAGGTTCTTATGATCATAATGAGTGAAATAAAAAAGAAAAGATAAGAATTTTAGATAAATACGAATGCACGCACGCAATACCATATTGTTTTTTGCGCTGTCGGTACTTACTGTAGCGCTTTTTCTTGCCGATTTGGCCTGGGGCAGCATTCGCATTCCTATGAGCGAAATCCTTGCTGTTTTTACAGGGAACAACACCGATGTGATGAATTCGGAGATTTTACTGAATTTTCGGTTGCCCAAAGCCATTACGGCAATACTGGCAGGCGCTTCCCTATCGGTGGCGGGATTGATGATGCAAACGCTTTTTCGCAATCCGCTGGCCGATCCTTATATCCTTGGTGTAAGTTCGGGCGCTAGTCTGGGCGTGGCTTTAATCACTATGGCTTCGGCGGCATTGCCAATAGCTGTGGCCGGCAGTGGTTGGGCAATGATATTAGCTGCCGTGATGGGTGCTGCATTGGTGCTTCTGCTGGTAGTAGGTGTTTCGTTCAAAGTTCAAAATGCGGTTTCGCTGCTTATCGTGGGCATTATGTTTGGCACCATAGCCGGTTCTATTGTCAGTGTGTTGCAAAATTTCAGCAATCCTGATGCAATAAAGCTTTTTGTGATGTGGACGTTTGGAAGTTTAAGCGCCGTGACGTGGCAGTATATGCAGGTGTTGCTGCCAATTGCCTTCATCGGAATTGCCATGGCATTTTTTCTTCATAAACGACTCGATGGCTTATTGTTGGGCGAAAATTATGCCCGTGGATTAGGCATTCCCATCGTTCAAACTCGTTTGCTGATCGTTGTGGCCACTGGTTTACTGGCCGGAGGCATTACGGCGTTTGTGGGGCCTGTGGCTTTTGTAGGGGTAGCCATTCCGCACATTGCACGAGGTGTTTTCCGCACTTCGAAGCATGGAATTCTTCTTCCGGCAAGTTTGCTTTGTGGCGCATCGTTGTTGCTTGTTTGCGATATCATCTCGCAAATACCTACTTATACGCTGCCAATCAATACCATTAGTTCGTTGTTTGGCGCACCTGTTATTTTGTGGATTATTTTAAAAAGGAAATAAAAACTTTAGAACTCATTAGAGCAATGTCAGTGTTATCGACACATAAACTTTCGATTGGTTATTCCCGAAAAGGGAAAAAAACAATTGTACAGTCTGATTTGAATCTTCAATTACAGGCCGGAGAGTTGGTGTGTTTGATTGGCCCTAACGGCACCGGAAAGTCTACTTTGCTCCGAACGCTTGCCGCCCTTCAAAAGCCATTGAGCGGTGAAATAAAAATAAATGGCAGAGAAATAGAGCAGCTGAGTCACCACGAAAAGGCTATGCAGATTGCACTTGTACTTACCGATCGGGTGGATGTTGACAATGCAACGGTGCTTGATATGGTGTCGTTTGGTAGGCATCCCTACCGTAGCTGGTGGGGAAGCCCTACGGTTGTGGATGAGAAACTGGTGCGTCAGGCTATCGATATGGTACATTTGACGCATAAAAAACATGATTATTTCTCCGAATTATCCGATGGCGAGCGGCAGCGCGTAATGATCGCTAAATCGTTGGCACAGGATACGCCCATTATAATGCTTGATGAACCGACGGCGCATTTGGATTTGCCCAATCGGGTCGAAATCATGTTATTGTTACATAAACTTGCACACGAAACGGGAAAAGCTGTTTTGTTGTCGACCCATGAACTGGACATGGCATTACAGGCAGCGGATAGTATATGGTTAATTACTGAGACTATGGGAGTGGAATGTGGCGTGCCCGAGGATTTGGTTTTCAATGGAAGTTTCAATCGGGCTTTTGAGTGCGATGCTTATTATTTCAATCCATCCAATGGCAATTTTTCGATGAATTATCCGCTGACGAAAGAAGTGTGGGTGGAAGGTGATAAAACCCGGATATACTGGACTTTCAGGGCATTGGCGAGAGCCGGGTACAGAGTGGTAAAGGATGCCGAAATTGTGATCCGCATCGAAGAAGATGCATGGCTTGTGAACAACAAAAGGCTTTCGACAATTAAAAATCTTTTGAACGAACTGGAGCAGGTGGTGAAATAAGAAAAACGCAGTTGAAATTGAATTCAACTGCGTTTTTTTTGATTATAAGGTTAAATTATACACCTAACGAAGCTCTCACAGCTTCAACTTTTACGTTGGCAGCAGCATCAGCAGCATTGTAGTCGGCACGCGATTTCATTTCGCCACGCACTTCGATATAGAATTTAATTTTAGGCTCTGTTCCCGAAGGGCGAACCGAAATTTTGGTGCCATCTTCGGTGAAATATTGCAATACATCCGAGGTAGCAGGCATCGTCAATTCCGATACTTCGCCGGTAATTACATTTTTCATTTGCAAGGTTTTGTAGTCTTTTATAAACACTACCTTCGATCCGGCAATTTCTTTTGGAGGCGTGTTGCGGAAATCACTCATCATTTTGGCAATTTCTTCGGCGCCCGACTTGCCTTTGCGTACTACCGAAATACCTTTTTCTTTTCCGTAGCCGTATTCAATATAAATATCCTGCAATAATTCAAAAAGCGTTTTGCCATTGTCCTTGGCCCAAGCTGTAATTTCGGCCATCAAGGTACACGACGACACGGCGTCTTTGTCGCGACAGAAATCTTCGGGAAGGAAACCATAGCTTTCTTCGCCGCCGCCAATATATGTTTTCTTGCCTTCGTTTTCGCGAATGACAGCTGCAATCCATTTGAATCCGGTGAAACAGTCGAACATTTCCACGCTGTTTTTATTGGCGATATCCTTGATGATTTCGGTGGTTACAATTGTTTTTACTATGTATTCGTTGCCTTTCAGTCGGCCGGTTTCTTTCCAGCGTGTAATCAGGTAATATACAAACAGCAGAGCGGTCTGATTTCCATTCACAAGTATCCATTCGCCTTTGTCATTTTTAATAGCAATACCCAAACGGTCGGCATCAGGGTCCGAAGCCATTACAATATCAGCATCGGTGGCAATTGCTTTTTTTACCGCCATATCCAATGCCGCTGGTTCTTCCGGATTTGGCGAAATAACAGTAGGGAAATTTCCACTGACCACATCCTGTTCGGGCACATTGATAATGTTTGTAAAGCCATATTCTTTCAGCGCACGTGGAATAAGTTTCACACCGGTACCATGAATCGGAGTGTACACAATTTTCAGATTGCTGTTGCGTTTGATAGCCTCTGGCGACAACGAAAGTGTTTTAATAGCTTCGATAAATGCGTTGTCGATTTTTTCGCCGATAATTTCAATCAGTTCAGGGTTACCTTTAAATTTGATGTCGTCCACCTTTGTTTTGGTAACCTCAGTAATCACGTTTTCGTCGTGTGGTGCAATCATTTGAGCGCCATCATTCCAGTAAGCTTTGTAACCGTTGTATTCTTTCGGGTTGTGCGAAGCCGTAAGTATAATTCCACTCTGACAGCCTAAATGGCGGATAGCAAACGAAGCTTCGGGCGTCGGGCGCAGGTCTTCGAAAAGATACACCTTAATACCGTTGGCCGAAAATATATTAGCCGATATTTCGGCAAAAAGGCGGCTGTTATTCCTGCAGTCGTGACCTATCACCACGCTGATTTGAGGCAGATCGGGGAATTGTGCTTTCAAATAGTTACTTAAACCCTGTGTGGCTGCCCCTACGGTGTAAATGTTCATGCGGTTGGTGCCGGCACCCATAATGCCGCGTAACCCACCTGTACCGAATTCAAGGTCGCGGTAAAACGATTCGATCAATTCGGTTTTGTCTTCCGCTTCGAGTAAACGACGAACTTCGGCTTTAGTTTCTTCATTGTAATTGCCGTTCAGCCATGTAGTTGCTTTTGCAATCACTTCGTTTAATAAGGCATTGTTTTCCATATTGAAAAATATTTATTATTTATATTATGTCTAAAAGACTAATTTACAGTCAACCAAAAAAAAGTGTATTTAATTTAACAGTTTTATTAAGATACTCCTAGTTTATCATCGAATATTAACACTGAAATTTCAAATCAGTATTCTTTGAAAAACAGAACTATCCAAATTTATTAAAAATATTAAAGTTGCGCGAATTTGAAGTTAAAAATTAAAAATTGTAGCTTTTATAAATAAAGTAAAATTATTAATTCATTTGTATTAAATGTAGAATAAAAATCATATCTTTGAAGTAATTAATCATAAGTTTATTTAAAGTATTCTTTAATAGTTTGACTTTAGAATAATTATAATAACTCAAAAATATATTAGTGGGTTTATTCTTCAAATTGAAAAATGATATAAAAATTAGATGTAAAAGTAACATAAAAAAATAACCTTTAATACATTTGATATGAAAATATTTTATCAGAAATATATTTTACAATTATTTTTGTTGTTTATGCTACAACAATTTTGTTATTCTAATAAAAAACATGTCATTAGTTTAAATTTCCGGAATTATGATGGAACAAATATGGGAATTCAGCCTGGTGATACAGTTTTGATAGAACCCGGTTTACGTGAATGTCTAAGATTGTATAATATTCATGGCGATTCATTGAACAATGTTGTATTTATTAATGATGGAGGAGTTGTTGAAATCAGTTCATTAAGCTCCTATTTGGGACTTACTATACATGATTGTACCTATTTCAAACTCACCGGAACTGGATCAAAAGATATTGAATATGGGATTCGGATAAGTAAAACAATCATTGGAACAAGCGGAGTTTCCATAAATGGTACATCTTCAAATTATGAGATTGATCATTTAGATATTTGCAATACGGGTTTTGCTGGTTTTTTTGTTAATCAATCACCAGATTGCAACAACATATTTACGCGTAATAATTTTGTTATTCGTAATATTTCGTTCCATGACAACTATATTCATAATACAATGGGCGAAGGTTTTTACGTAGGACATTCATTTTATACCGGATATACAGTATATTGTGATTCTGTTAAAACTCTATTATATCCACCTGAAATTCATGGCATAAAATTATATAATAATCTAATTGACAGCGCTGGTTTAGATGGTATTCAGGTTGGATGTGCTACAAAAAATTGTGAAATTTTCAATAATAAAATACTACATTATGGAGTTAAGAATGAATCATTTCAACAATCAGGTATTCAAATCTCGGCCGGAACAGGCGGTAAGTGTTACAATAATTTAATAATGAATGGTACTGGAAGCGGAATTAATGTTTTTGGAATTGGTGGTAATAGGATATTTAATAACATTATAATTAATTCTGGATATGCCATAGTTGATACTATGATTACACCAAATGCTTCAGGTATTTTTTGCGATGACAGATATACATTACCAGACAGCTCATTTTTCTTTTTCAACAATCTGATAATATCTCCGAAAAGGGACGGCATTCGTATTTACACTAATCAGGTAAAAAACAATATGATATGCAATAATATTATACTAAATCCGGGGTCATACAACTCATACAACTATAATTTAGGAAAAATGATTAGTTTTGTTTATAAAGAAAAGGATGTTGATGTTAAGATTAGTAACAATTACTTTTCAGCAAACAAACCTACAAATATTAACTTTAATGACATTTACGACATATACAATAAATTAGAAAAACTTCCTATTGAAAATAGAGGTATTGACGTGAGACCTTATGGAATTGATATTGATTTTTTTGGTAATTCAAGATTAGAGAAAGACTTTTGCGATATTGGAGTATTTAATTACAGTTATGATATTAATTCACAAAAAAATTATTCAATTGTTAAAATTGATAATGCAATGGTTTTTAATAATAATATATATGATGACAGTGAAGAAAAAATTCTCCAACTTTTTTTGTACGATAGTACTGGAAAACTAATTTATAATTGTTCTCCAAACGACTACTATTTTGATTTAAAATTGAAATACAGCCTTAAAAAGGGTATTTATATATTACGAAAAATAACAAATAAATCTGATAGAAGCCAAAAGATATTCATTTAAACTGTCAAAATTCAGCATTGAAATAAATAACAAGAGCAAAATCATTTACTAAGTTTACTGATTTGTTACTGATTTTTCCTGAATTTATTAATTGGATTTAGAATGGTTTATACAATATCCAAAGTAGATTACTTTTTTAATGAAAGCTAAAAACCACATAACTCATTTTCGAAATAGGTAATGGTTTTTTTCAAACCTTCTTCGAGCTGAATGTTGGGCGACCAGCCACCCAGCCATTCCCCTGCTCTGCGAATATCTGGCTGACGCTGTTTTGGGTCGTCGGCAGGTAAAGGTTGGAAAATGAGTTTCGATTTTGAGCCTGTCATGTCGATAACTTTTGAAGCTAACTCAAGCATAGTAAATTCGTTGGGATTTCCTAAGTTTACCGGGCCAATGATATCATCGCCGGTATTCATCATGCGCGTCATACCTTCGAGCAAGTTGTCAACATACTGAAAACTACGGGTTTGCTGTCCATCGCCGAAAATAGTAATATTTTGCCCTTTAAGCGCTTGCACAATAAAGTTTGAAACCACTCGCCCATCATCAGGATTCATACGAGGACCATAAGTATTGAAAATACGAATAATTTTTATTTTAACCCCATTTTGGCGATGATAGTCCATAAAAAGTGTTTCAGCACATCGCTTTCCCTCGTCATAGCATGAACGAATGCCAATTGTGTTAACATTTCCCCAATACTCTTCGGGTTGTGGGTGCACATGTGGATCGCCATAAACCTCGCTGGTAGAAGCCTGTAAAATTTTCGCTTTAACACGTTTGGCCAAACCAAGCATATTAATGGCTCCCATAACCGATGTTTTAACGGTTTTAATAGGATTGTACTGATAATGAACTGGCGATGCAGGACAAGCAAGATTATAAATTTCGTCGACTTCGGCCATATAAGGCGATGTAACATCGTGACGAACAAATTCGAAATAAGGATGCGAGAGGTTGTGCTCTATGTTTTTACGGCGCCCGGTGAAAAAGTTATCCAAACAAATCACTTCGTGCCCTTCGGCTAAAAGTCTATCGCAAAGGTGCGAACCAATAAAACCTGCACCACCGGTAATTAGTATTCTTTTCATATTATGTAATGTATTTTTTTATCAAATATTTTTTTTATTAATTTCCTGATAAACATAGAATGTTCAATTTGTCAATAACTATTTTGCGCGTTGTGCCCGTTCCCAATTAACGCTTTGCGTTTTTTTAATAAAGCGTCCAATGCCCATAAACACTGCATAATTCATTATAAAAAAATAATAGGGCACAAACAATACTTTACTTTTCATTTTACGACTTTCGAGCATCCAGCCCAAAAGTGCCAAAATATAAAACAAAACTTGTAATCCCATAACCACCATAAAAAAAGTTGAATAAGGCACCAAAGCAATGTTCAATACAAAAAGCAAAATGAGCGCAAAAGGTGTAACCGTCCAACGTAATACGCGGTGCGAAATGTACTGAAACGACAACATGCCATATTTAAATATGTTGAGCAAAGGATACAAACGCACAACTGACTGGATTCCGCCTGCTGCTATGCGAATTTTTCGTTTCAACTCTTCAGTTACATTCGCCGATGCAGATTCGATAGCATAAGCTTCCGGATCGTAATCGATTTTATAACCCTGCATTGCCACGCGTAACGAAATAATAAAATCGTCGAGCAAAGTATCTGGTTCAACCTCGTTGAAAAGTTCAGTACGAATTGCAAACAGCTCACCAGCAGCTCCAACAGCCGAATAAAGCTCAGCATCCCAACGCTTTAATGTAGATTCGTATTTCCAATACAAACCTTCTCCTGCCGCCGAAGCAGCCTCTTGATCTGCATTATAGATGCGTTTTTCGCCCGACACACAACCTGTTTTTGGGTTCGCAAACATCGTAGCAATACGTCTAAGCGACTCATGTCCAAGCAGAGTATTGGCATCCGAAAAAACAACGATAGGAGTTTTCACAAATTTTACAGCGCGATTCATGGCTGCAATTTTACCGGCACGTTCTGATTTATGCAAAACAGTAACATCTGAGTAGGCAGACAACAATTGTGGAGTACGATCGTTGGAGCCATCCGTCACCCATATCTGATGAAGCTTTTCAGAAGGATAATCCAAGGAACGTGTATTTTCAACTTTTTTTGCTACATAATCCTCCTCGTTGTATGCCGCTACCAAAAGAGTGATGTGCGGTAACTCATCATTAGTCAAAATTAGTTGTTTTTTTCGTGTAAACAACCGTTTTATTTGTAAAAGAACAAACAAAACAATGCCATAACCCAAATAAGTGTAAAACACCAAAAGGAACATTATCCAAAAAAGAATTTCAATCCAGCTCATAATATTAGTTTTAAAAATTTACAAATGCAAGGTTGTTATTTCATCTCCTTTTTTACGTGGGGATGCAGCTACTTTAAATGAATCGGGGGCAAAACCGCATGAAATTACAAGTAAGGGTATTTCATTACGTTCAAGCTTTAAAATTTCCCTCATTATTAGCTCTTTATCTTCTGATACGGCCCAATTAAGTGCACAAGCTGCAATTTTATTAAAATGCATTGCAAAAAGCAAACTCATGGCAAACATACCACCATTCAGATGATTTTCGTTGCGCTCATGAATATCTTTTGTGGTTGAAATAACAGACGTAAGTACAATAAGAGTGTCGGCTAAATGACCAAATCCACGATTTCCATTTTGTATGTTGAGTATCGCTTGTTTTTTTTCATCCGATTTCACTATATGAACACGTGTAGGTTGCCTGTTACAAAAAGAGGGGCTTTTTTGCGCCAACTCAACACATTGCAACAAAAGTTCAACTGGTATTTGCTCTTTGCTATAATTTCGTACTGAATAGCGAGACTTCGAAAATATATCGTAAGCAGCGTTAATATCCTTGAAATATGCAACGTTTGTAGTAATTATTTGTGGCAACCCCACCACAGCATCGAAACTTGAAACAATGGGCGAAAGCTTATTTCTCACTTCTGTATCGAGCTCAAATGAAATACTTTGATGAAAATGATAATACTCTTTGAGCACTGAAACAGATTGTGAAAACTCAAGGGAATCGGCAGGCAATTCCATTTTATGGTACTTCATCACCAAATCACATAGTTTCAATACAACAAGTCTCCCAAAACCGGGTCGTGGCTCGGGCATTGTTAAACCTTTTTCGACAATATGATATTGCAAAGTTAGATCGCGATTGAGACGTTCCACTTCTGAGGCATCATAAACTTTATCGTACACCCTGCGTTTTAAATCGGGCAAAACAGCCTTTTTTGCACTGTGCAAATAATAGCGGTACATAAATGCCTTTGGTATAAGTGCTTTTATTTTTTGTTTTATTGCTTCCATATATTTATCAAAATATTTTAGTTTAAGTTATTTAAAAATTTTCTGTTTTATTTTCAACAATGGTTTCAAAACCAATTCACGTTCGTAATCATTCATTCCCAAAAACCATAACGAAACACAAAACAATGAAACATAAGCTACAGCTGAAAGAGCAAAATTTTTAATTTGCATTAAATCAACATATTTCATTAACAAATAACCTGCAATTGCAGGAAAAATAAGTGCAGGTAAAACTTTGAGTATTTGTTTTGTGAAGTAAACAATATTTAATCCCACTTTGTAATGATAATACCAATTCATAATCAGAATGTTACCAATAACAAGTGCAATTGAAGTTCCAAGTGCAGCACCTAAACCACCGTAAGCCTTTACTAACGGAATAGAAATAAGCACATTACCAATTGCAATAAACAAATATACCCAAGAGCGAAACTTATGCATATTTTTTGCACGCTGAATTTCTATTCCCAAATTTTGAATAAGCGGAATGGTAACAGGCAACAATAGTAGAAGAGCCATTTGATATGCATCCACATAATCGGAACCGGCCCAAAGGCTAATAAATGCCTTACCAAAAATCACAAGAAAAGCCATAACCATGGCAAGTACCAAAAACTGCAAACGACCAATACGGGTAAATAACTCGGTGAGTTGCCAATTGCTGCAATTTGATGCTACCATAGTGTTAACACGGGGAATATACATATTTGAAATGGCCGTAGAAAATGTAAGATAATAAATATTAATCTGTGCTGCAATACTATAAACAGCTACTTCAACCGTACCTCTAAACCAACCAATTATAAATCTATCAACGTTCCAATTGATTTGGTTAACTACTAAATTCATAAAAATAAACGAAGAAAACACGAATAATTCTTTAAGCAAAGCTGTATCAAAACGACCAATCTTAATTTTCATATCAGCTTTAGTAAAACAAAACCAAACATTAATAAGCTCTACAATTAAATTCAACAAAGTTACCACAACTGCCATTCCCACCGAACCATAACCTAAAAGTAAAATACCAATAATAAAAACCGGATTAAGTAAGGTTTTTACAACCAATAATGATTTTTGAAAAATATACTTTTCGCGTGCACTAACATAGGAATTAAATACAATTGTAGGAAAAGTAATTACCAAATTCAACAACATTATAATTAATAATGTATGAGCCTTATCGAGTTCAAGAGGTGTAAGCTCATTTCCAAAGAGTTTTTGCGAATTTAACAACAAAAAAAGTCCGGCAACAAGTACAATCAGACCTAACAAAGAAAATATGCTTAGAAACATACCATTGAGTTGAGCCAAGCCTTTGCTATCATTGTTCGATTTGTAAATAGAAAAATAGCGAATATAGGCGCTACCAAAACCAAAACTAAACAAACTTAGGTATGCAACTACCGAACCAACAAGACTATAAAGACCATACTCACTTTGTCCGAGCAGCCTTAGCATAACTGGAGTATAAAGTATGGATACAAAAGCGCCTAAACCTATGTGTAAATAGGAAAGTACAGCGCCTGTTTTAAGTTGATTAATTGGCATGTGTGTTTTGTGTTTTAAAATTCACCCTTTTACTATCAGGGTCAGGTGGCATAAATTTAGTTTTCTAACGTTTTTTTTTAAATTTCAAATGCATTTCTCAAATAACTATAAAATTTATTTCGTTCCTTTTCAATTATTTCCGGTACGTGCAAAAAATTCACTTTGAAGAAATCTTCATCCGACTTTATATTGTGCAACCATCTATGTTGTAGATTTAACTTATTCAATAAAGTATCTATACGCGAAGACATTACAGCGCTTTTTCCCTCCCGGTTGAAAACCACAAAGGGTCGTTCCATTATGATAGAAAAGATTGAAGAATGAAATGAATCGGTACAAACAATCTCAGCATTTTTAATGTAATCGATAAATTCAGCAGGATCGGCATCGTAGCGTTTCGAATCTCTAAGACTATTCATTTGTACTATTTCAAGGTTTTTCAAATCAGCAATGTGTTCTAATATTTTCATCCTTTTGTTAGAAATATCGCCAATAAAATATGTAAGAAGGTATGAATTTGTTGGTTTTGCAGTGGCTGGTTTTGAAATTGCCAACCATTGGTCACTCGTGAGCATTAAAGTTGGATCAACCAACACGGTAGCTATTTGCCCACACAACTGAAAAATAATTTCTGCACCACGATCTTCGCGAACCGAAAGGGTTTTCATTTCCAACAAATACTTTCGATACAAATCTTTATAATTGTCGGGTATATGAGAAACCCCAAAACTTGGTGAAAATGCAATTCGCTTCTCGGGTGAAACATAGCTTAAAAAATCGAGTGTTGACCCAAAACGAATATTCGGATTCCAGATTTGGTCACTACCTGTTACACAAAAATCATAACGCTCATTGATATGCACCGGCACTTCATTATCGCTAATTGTAAAAGGTGTTTCTATAATATATTTGTTTGTAAATGCACGAAAAGACGCTATTTTTTTTTGTTTACACTCCCTCAACAAAGCTCGTTGTGAATGTTCACCAATTTTTTCAGTAATTTTTTTTATCAGAATCAATGGCGATTGAGAAAACAACCGGAGTAAACGCATTTTAAAAGTCACAGTTACATTATTCAGTGGAAATCGATTGACAACAGTTTCTACCTCAAAATCCAATGATTTCAATATTTCCTGAACGGCATAATTTTGTAATCGGTTACCATAATTTGCATAATCGGTAATCGTATGTATTCCAATGCGCTTCATACCAATCATTTTTTAGTTTCAGAAACAATATGCTTATATAGATCCAAATATGCAGAAGCCATATTTCGCCACGAAAACATTTTTGCCCGTTCAACACCTTTTTCACAAAGTGCCAATCTGTATTCTTCGTCGGACAGTATTTTCTCTATCGCATTGGCTATTTCTTTTGGTTTTGCAGGATCGACAATAGCTGCAGCATTACCTGCAACTTCGGGCATAGATGAAGTATTTGAAGTAATCACAGGCACTCCACATGCCATTCCTTCAAGAATCGGAATACCAAAACTCTCGCGCAAGGATGGATATAAAAAAACTTTACACTGATTAATAATTGCTGGTAGCTCGGCATTGGGCACATAACCTGTCATTACTATATCTTTACGAATTTCGGTACAACCAATATTTTTTAATATTGCAAGCAACGCGTTCTCATCAAAATCGAGCATTACAAGTTTGTAAGCAATATCCGACTTTCTGTTTATTTCGGCAAAAGCACGTAACACATTGGGTGTATTTTTTTTGGGGTCGGTATTTCCGAGGAAAAACAAAAAACGCTCTGGAAGATTGTATTTTATTCGGGCAGCAAGCAGTACATCTTTGTCCTCAATCACTTTGAAGTGCTCTCCAACTCCATTATAAATGGCGTAAAGCTCATTGGTAAGACCCAGAAAATTCTTGATTCTTTCTTTCTCGTAATTCGAAACTGTTACCACGGCTTTGCTTGTACGAGCCACAGTAGGCACTATCAAACGACGGTACAAATTTCCGAATTTCTGGTAAAGTGTTGCTCCTTTTTTAAGTAAATTAAGTCGCTCCAGGTAAATAATATCATGTATAATAGTAATCACTGGTACTTTACATCTGATGGGCGCAGTATTACTTGTACAATGAAGAATATCGCAACCAGCAGCTTCGGCAGCTTTAGGAAGCAGAAATTGTTCCCAAATAGGATAAAATCCTCCGGATAACTCTACTATTTTAAAATTTTTGGCTTCGGGAATACATTTATTATCTTCGTCGGGCTTTACGAAAATCACATATTCATTTTCTGTGTCAATTTGTTGCAGATTTTTAATTAGTTCAAGTGCAACCATATCCATGCCATGCTTTTTGCGTCGAAAAAGTCTTTGACCTTCTATCCCTATTTTCATTGTGTATTCTTTTTTAAAATTTCATTATTGAATTCGGTTTAAACCAAATCATTTAAAATAAGTTTTTGCACGTTTTACAAACAATAAAATAACTGAATATCAACTTAATAAATAAAACAAAATCATCACGAAAAAAACACAGACAACAGCTTTTTAATCGGTACCATGCTGGGTATGAATAAACTTTTTATTTGCCCCTTTTAATTTAAAAAGAGAAACAAACATGCTAATAAATGCTTTTGGTAAACTCAATAAAGCAAAAAAAGTTTGTTTATTGTAAAATTTTGGTGGTATAGCCAATCCAAAAGCCGCAACAATTAAAAGCAATAAAGTGAACCAGTAATAATAATTAAACATTAAAACTGTTTGTGCATTCAAATTAAAACTCAAAGCAAAATAAAATGCTGTGATTAAAAAACTTACCCCAAGTAATAAAATGCGTGGAGGTGAAATCATTTGATACACTTTATCGAAAAAATCGATATTAGCACGGGTAATTAAATGATAAAAGCCAGGGACTACAAATCGACGGAAATATATAAACTGAGCCGACAACCAACGCCGACGCTGATTTTCAAATACTTCAACTTTTTGGACTTTCTCATCGGCTACTATTGCATCGTTAAGATATTCAATTTTCACCTTGTCGCGCAATAATGTAAGTTCAAGTTCTTTATCGAATCCACCTACTGCTTTCACTTCTAACATACGAGCCTTAAACATAAGGTAATCAAAAGCCATTCCTGAGCCAATAAGAGCAGACGATAAACCAATAGCCCTGTGGCCTTTACGAAAAATTGTATTATTTAATTCCTCACTTACAGCATCGAGAACAGCAAAGGCAGTATTTGTATTTTTTGCCACTCTATGTCCCTGAACTACTTTGAAACCAGATTCAAATGAATTATTGATTTTAGTTAAAAAATCCAGTTCCATTACATTATCAGCATCCAGAATAAGCGCCACATCGTAGTTATCAGGCAGTTGTTCCATTGCTTTATTCAGTGCTTTCGATTTAGTACTTACATCAAACGAAACTTCAATTAATTTAATCGGTAATAATTTTAAAGCTTCAATAGTTTGATGGTGAAATGAATCGGCAATTATTATCACATCGAATTTATCATCAGGATAATTTTGTGAAAGCGCTTGCCTTGCCACATCAATTATAACCTTATCTTCTTTATATCCAGGTATTAGTACAGCAATTTTTCGATATTTGGTTGCCATTTTATACTTCTTCGATTTGTAAAACAGTGCAAATACTGAAAATGAAAGTACATATACAGCGGCTATCAGAAAATATACATATATAATTGTTTCGACTATATTTAGAATAAGTATGAATATTTTCATATGTGTACTGATAATTAGAAATTCGAACATTTATTTGAAATGATAATACTAATCAAAAACATGAAAAGAATTACTTACTGCTCCCCGCTAATATATATAGCAGGGAGTGTATAAGTTTGAAATATAATAAATTAAACCAAATTCATTGGTTTGCGCCCTATGCTGTAATACACAAAGTCAAAATCATCAATTTCGTCAAGATCGAAAATATTACGTCCGTCGAACAGCACTTTTTCGTTCATAAGTTTAGCCATAACCTTGAAGTTTGGCAATCTAAATTCGCTCCATTCAGTCACTACAGCAAGTGCATCTGCACCAATCAAAGTTTCGTACATATCTTTACAATACTTGATTTTATTTCCCAAAACCCTTTCAGCTTCGTGCATAGCAATAGGGTCGTAAGCACAAACGGTTACACCTTTTTCGAGTAATTTATCAATAAGCACCAACGAAGGAGCTTCGCGCATATCGTCGGTTTCGGGTTTGAATGACAATCCCCAAATTGCTATTGTTTTGCCTTCGAGTTCACCTTTAAAGTGCTTGTATATTTTGTTGTATAATACATTTTTTTGATTATAGTTTACTTCTTCAACTGCTTTGAGTACTTTCAGTTCATAATCGAAATCCTGAGCTGTTTTTACCAACGCCTGCACATCTTTTGGGAAACATGAACCACCATATCCCACACCAGGATAAAGAAACTTGTAACCAATGCGCGAATCTGAACCTATGCCCTTACGAACAAGGTTTATATCGGCACCTACAATTTCGCAGAGATTGGCAATATCGTTGATAAAGCTAATTTTGGTTGCAAGCATGGAGTTTGCAGCATATTTTGTCATTTCAGACGAAGTAATATCCATCGAAATTATGGGGTGATTATTAAGCAAAAAAGGCTTATACAAGCGTTTCAAAACTTTTTCAGCTTTTTCGGTCTCAACACCAATTACTATACGGTCCGGTTTCAAGAAGTCATCCACAGCATTACCTTCTTTCAGAAATTCAGGATTCGAAGCCACATCAAATTCTACAACTACACCTCGTTTATCAAGTTCCTCCTGTATTGCTGCTTTAACTTTTTTGGCAGTTCCCACAGGCACTGTGCTTTTGGTAACAATCACTGTATATTCGTTCAGATGCTGTCCTATTTCACGAGCAACACCCACTACATATTTCAAATCGGCACTTCCATCCTCATCGGGCGGCGTACCAACAGCTATAAAAATTGCATCGCTATCATTTACAACTTCTGCAAGTTTTGTTTTAAAAAACAGGCGTTCTTTTTGCACATTGCGCTTCACCAGATCTTCCAATCCTGGTTCGTAGATAGGCATTATGCCATTATTCAAATTATCAATTTTTGATTGATTAACATCAATACAATTCACAATTGCACCTGTTTCGGCCAGGCAGGCACCCGATACGAGGCCAACATATCCTGTTCCAACGATTGAGATATTCATAATTCAATTTCTTTTAAATGATTTATATTAATAGTTTCAATAAGTTTAACACAAAGATAATCTAAATAAACAATGTTATTTGTAAAAATAACATTAATTTGAAATATTTTTTTCAAGCAAAAAATTTATAAGTCTATTTATCTAACAATAAGATAGTTTGTTTGCATTTTTCTAAATTATAATTCACGAATGAAAATTTGATATAACACCAATTAATGTATTATCCATTCATGAATAAATGTTTCCGATACCAGTGACTTCTAAAATTATTTTTTAAAAAACTTATCCCTGATTTTTAATAATATTTTTCTTAGCCATGGCAAATACTTTCCACTTTTTATGTTGTATGCAAAGTTTTGACTTTCAAAAATCATTTCAAAGTTTTCGGTACAAAAAACTGGCTTACCTGTAATTCGATTTATCTCAATGGCTTGTGATAAAGAACTTTCGATAAACAATTTATATTCGCTCATTTTATAAGTATTCGCTTTGTGGATTGCATGATTATTTGCTTTTTGGCGGGCATACATATCCGGCAAATCGAGCATTACCAAATTTTTGTATTTCACATTGTTTTTGGCAAGCCACGTTTCAGTTTCCGAACGATATTTTTCGAGTCGTGAAGTAACCAATGTTCCAATATTGCTACGCGGGATATAAAGTGGTTCTGCATTTAGTATAAAATCAATGTATTTAGGACCATCATCATTTTGTTCAACTTCAGGGTCCACACACAACACACCATCAATATCAAAACAAGCTTTTTCTAAATCGGTGTGATTGAGAATATTCCACTGAAAATATCGGGGCAGTGGAACCGCTTCAAAATAATAATCAACCAGTTTTTCTTTACCGGGAACTACATATATAGCACAATAGCTTATTTCAAAATCGCTACTCACCTCACTAACAAGGTCTTTAGCCTTTATCATTGCCGAGCCTGAAGCAATACTATCATCAACAATAAGTATTTTCTTAAATTCCTTTACATCTATAAACTGTCCTCTTTCGCCCGATTTATAAATATGCCCGTTACGAAACGAATGAATATCGGTAAACGGTTTACTTAGATACAAGGCAATTAAGTTTGCAGGCAGCATACCGCTACGTGGCACACCAACTATCAAATCAAAATCTCGAGGCAATATATTCAATCGTTTCAGAATTACCTCATTCATGTTAGCTATATTTCTGTAATACATGGCGTTATTTGTTTTAATAAATTAATATCTTTATCTATTCAAAAATACTATTTAATCTGTAATTTTGCTATCACCTGCTCAATAAAACCAGCAAAAGTTTCGGTACGGGCTTCCCACGAATTATTGGACGCAAAATCTTCTCTTCTTTTAATTTTTGAAGCGCTATCATTCTCAACTTCCCATTTGAGTTTATTTACAAAATCATCTTTATGCATAGCTACACTCACTAAACCGTCAAACTCGGGCAAAGAAGCAAAAGCATTCATTACCACAGGCACGCCTACTGCCAAATATTCATTAATTTTGAGTGGATAAATGTTTTTATTTACTTCATTCACAATATAAGGGATAATTCCCACATCGTATTGTGCGAGTAGTTGAGGCACATCATTGGGTTGCACAGGATCGAAAAATTGCACGTTTTTATATTTCTCTAATCTCGTCTTCATTGTATTATTTCGCATGTCGCCTGTAAATTCGAACACAAAATCAGGTAGTTGCTCAACTGCATATTCAACTGTATCGATATCGAAACGGGGATCTAAGCTGCCGATAAAACCTACTTTTTTGGTGCTTGCATTGTGAACATCATGCTTGGCATATTTTCGAAAAACAGGAAAATCGACCCCATTTTTAACCACATAGCAATTGCTATTGAATTTTTGTTTCTCATCTTTCAAATAGTCCGAAGTGGTTATTATAGCATCCACTTTTTGCATAAACGATTTCTCAATACCAAAAATTCTTTTACCAAAAAACACCGATTCAACACCATCATAACAGTAGTATATATGGGCTTTTTCTGAAAATTTGCGTACTAGAGCATTTCCATAAATAGGATTATAAGCCGTAATAACAATTGGGTGTACAAATGATAACTTATGTATTGCTTTGCGTACGGCTATTTTGTAGATACACGCATTTAAGGGAAAAAATAAATTGAAAAGAGCTTCGTTTTTAAGAAAAAAAAGCGGTAAGTTTGGTGGTAAAACCAAATTATAAACCTTTGAACCAGTGTTCGTAACTATTTCGGTTAATCTATTATCTATACCTAACATTCGCTTTGTGGGTGCTTGTTGATAGCCGCGTAGTGTGGCATAGATATCTTTCCATGTGTACGGATACTCTACAAATAATACACGATTTCGAATGGCCAACCGTTCGAGCAATTGAACTGTAGATTTGGCATATTTTCCGAACCAACTTGTATTTGCTATACAAATGATATTCTGATTTTCAAGCATAAGCAAATTTTTATAAATATATTAGATTTTTAGTAGTTATAACTAAATAATATTAGTAGCTAAATTATAATTACATACTATTTTTACATAGCATCTTTCTCCCATTTTGGCATTAATGAAATAAGTGCAACACTTACAGCAACTATAACTGTGTTAGGCATTTGCCCTAAACTTGAAGCACTATATGATGATACCATAAGCCCTGACATACCTGCAGTAAAAGCAATGGCTTTGCTTATATTTTCAGGTTTTTTTAATCTGAAGAATATCAAAAAAATTGACTTTAAAAAAAAATAAGACACCATCAGCAAGTAAAATAATAAGCCAACTATACCTTGCTCAGCCCAAAGTTGTATGTACCATCCATCCGTGGCAGTTTCGGCTAAAAAGGTGTTTGGTGAAAATCGCAAACCCCAATTTCCTGAAGATCCAATGCCCCCTCCAAAAGGCCTGTTTTTGAGATACGCAGCAAACAGCTTTCGGTTTTCCTGACGTACATTAAGCGATTCATTTTCTTCGCCAAAGGCACTTCTCATTCGTCTTATGTCATAATTATCTTGTCCGATAGTTGTATATTTGAAAAAGAAAAACAATGCAAAAACCACAAAACCCATGGTTATCATTATTTTCACTTGTTTTGATAAAATGGTATAAACTACAAATCCAACAAGCGGAACTGCAATTGCACTGCGCGTACCTGAAATAAGCATGGCATAGAGCGACATGAGGGCAACAAAAAAATAGAAAAACTTAGCACTTTTCTTTTCTTCATAAATACCCAAAATTAAAAAAACGACACCAAAATAACCCATGGATCCACCGTAAGTTCCGGCATCGGAAAAAAAGGAAAAAACACGCAAATTTCCAAATAAAATATGCGTTGATCGGTTGCCCGGCTGATTCAGCCAAACCTGCTCCCAACGATCTACACCCATGTACTTCTGCATTACACCTTTCAGTACCGCAAGTAACGTAAACCATGCACAAAGGGTAATAAATAAACGAAAATCCTGAGGTTTATTGAAAACCAAATAAACCAAAGGAATAGTAAGAAATAAATAAAAAGCCTGACCGCGCATGGCATAAAACCACGCTTCGCGACTAACAGCCTCAGGGTTGACAAGTTGAAACAGTGTCATAACAAACCACACAATTACAAAATAAGTGTAATCGCGACCGGCATTGCGCCAATCAACTTTGGTATTAAACTGACTAAACACTACCGAAAGAGCAGTAAGAAAAAGAAAAGCATCAACCATAAGCCCCATTGGAGCAGGGATGTAGCGTGTGAGCCCAATAGCAAAATAATTTGCAAAGAGAGTTGTTATAAATACAAAACGTGGGTTCCGGAACGAATAATATAGAAAAACCAAAGGGAAAGGTACAATTAATAGTGCAAATGCAGCCATCATATTGTTTTTCGAAAAAAACCAAATAGCACCCAATAACAAAGAAGTTAAAAATGAAACTACTATAAACTTTGTAAGCGCATGTTGAAAATTAAATATTTTGTTTGCCGGATTTTCACACATAAAAAATAATAAGGATTGTTGAAGAATAAATCTAAACCAGTAAGCTTCAAACTTGAAATAGGAACTGTGTACGAAAGCGTAATAAAGAATTTCAAATAACCAGAAACCTCAGTAGAATATGTGCTGACTTATCTCATAAAATTTTTATTAAACTCTTTATCAATTGTATTTTCCTTATAAGAAATACCAGCGCTTACACACAATAATCATTTATAGAAATTTAGATATTAAAATACTATTGATTGCATAAAAATTGAATGTTTAAATTCAAAAAAAAAGTACTTTCATTTTAAATTTACTTTCTACTAAATCTTTATAAATGTAGTTATTCGGCAATCGCTCCTTAAACCATTCTACTTAATAACTTTTTCATCAATTTACGCATTGGAGACCTTTTTTTTGGTATCTCGCCATAAATCTCTTCTAAATTATCGGGTAGAGTATTGGTTAGAACTCCATAAAGATTTGTTGATTCAACATTTGCAGCAACTTGTGCTTTCACTTTTTGTATTATAAACTCATCTGCATCCGACCATGATGTATTTGCACTGTAAACGAGCAAAGTAACATCAGCTTTCTCTAGTAATACAGGATTTGTTATTCCATCTCCTAATGCAGGAAAAATACTGATTAAAAAATCGGGAACAACGGCTAACTGAGCTACACATTCATCATAATTATTTAATTTCACCAAAGGTATTTCAATGGCTGTTTCACTACCTTCTTTGCCTTCAATATTCTTCTTAGTGTTAAAATTCACAATTACACTCTCAAATCCAAGCAATTTCAACTTTTCGTCAATCCTTTTGGCAACATCTGTTTTGCCTGCATCGTCCCAAGCACTGCATATTTGAAGAACAATGGGTTTTTTATTTATATTTGACAATTGTTTTAATTTCTCAAAGACAAACAAATCAGCCTGTTGATTAATTTTTTCGTTATCAGGATATTTTTTATTGCTTTCTATACTATAACCTGCCAATACCGGTAAGCCTGAGTATTTGTTAAGAATTGAAGGTTTCTTAATTCGTTTATCCATCAACTCAATGATTAATACAGCCATTAAAAAAAATATTACAGAAAAAAGCGCAGCAGCTATCATATACAACTTCCGAGGCGGCATAATGGCATTGATAGGAAATCTTGCCTCATCAGAAACTTTCATTGTAGAGCGCATATTAATATTTTGCTCATTTTGCCGGGCTAAACTCAAATGGTTCAAAATGCTTAGATATTCCCGTTCAAATACATCAATTTCTCTTTCAAAGCGTTTAATATTAGCTCCAACAGGCGCAAAACGTTTGAATTGTTTCATGAACTCAATCTGCCTATCTTTCATCGATGCATATTGAGCTGCAAAAGTTTGATTGTTTTTAACTGCATCAAGCCATTGAGAAAGTATCCGCTGTGTTTCAATGCCCTGACTTTTATTATCGAAAATGTTAAGCGAATCAATTTTCAAGCTTAATTGCTCTTCAAGGTCTGTCTGTTGACGCTTCAAATCGGGGAGTTGTGCTTTAAACGTCGATGCTTCATTAAGTTCAATGTATGTAATAGCTGTACTTGTATTAACCAATTGTTGCCTGATACGCAGAATTTCAGTATTACGCAAATTTATTTTAAAGCGCGATTCAACCTCTTTCTCAATCTTATTAAGCACAGACTCAGATGCTTCAAATTGCATTTTTACTTCCTGAAGTAGAATTTCAATTTTTTCTTGTTGGGTAGTTACTTGCTCGGTTTGTTCGTAGTAGTTTATAATGTCGTTGTCAATATTATACTCTAACAGTTTTTGTTCAGAAACATCAAGTTTTTTCTGTATTTCACTAAGTTTTTGCTCGAAATAAGCTACAGTAGAGTTTGACATGCCAATTTTAAGTCCGCTATAATTACGAATAAAAATAATAGTAGCAAATTTCACAGTATTATATGCAATGCCGGGATCAACACTCTGGAAGCTTAATTTTATCAAATCACTATTCGACAATCGTTCAGCTTTTATATTGGAAATTGCCTGCACGCTATAGTACTTGTGTCCATAATTTAATAGTCTATATACATAGTTGGTTTGGTCCTGTACTATAGATTTCTTAATATTTTTATATGTTGCATCAAAATTATTTGCCACCACAAGATTTTTCACTTTGTCAGGTACAGTAGCTTTAAGCTCTTCAAAAGCATCTTGTGACAGAATTTCCTTTTGGGCTTTTTCCTGCATTAAATGTTGGGTAAGTAAACTCAAAGCAACCTCTTCGAAAAATTGTGGAGACTTGAGCATAGTCATTATATTATTATACTCGTTTTGTGTGGCTACATTATCGACCCGTACATTTTCAACACTTAAACCTGTATTTGATGTTACACCTGTAAATAATGTAGAACTTGCACTAAATTGAGGTTTTAGATTAGCTGTAGCAAAATATACCAATACTGCCACAACAATTGGTATAGCAATAATGTACATTGCTTTTGATAAAAAAAGTTTTATTAATTGGATAAAGTTCATTTTTTAGTGGTTTGATTATAAGTCCCAATTAACAGTTTCATTAAATAATACTTTGCATAAAACTCGTTTTTACTCGTAATATAAGCTTCATGGGCTTTTGTGTAAGAGGTACTTATTGATGCATATTCGGTTACACTCAAAAAATTGCCGGCTAAATCGTTGCTTGCTTTTAAAAAATCTAATCGAGTAGCCTGAAGATTGTTCTGGTTAATAATCATCCTTTCCTGTGCGGCTTTCATAGTAAAATACTCATTCACTACAATTTTCGATATTTCGATTTTCAACTCATCACGCTTAAACTGGGCTTCCTTCACGGAATACATAATTGCTTTTTTCTCATTCTTATTATTGAGAAAAACAGAAAGCGGCAATTTTATTGTTAACCCTCCAAAATAGTTAAACTGCTCGCGAGCAGTAGTTAGTTCTACATCTGGTAAATCGGGGTTAACTTCCTCTATCTGAATTTGATTGAACAAACCGTACCTGGTATTGGCATCAATATGTATATAATTTGTCCATGATTTTTTCTGAATCTTAAGTTCTTCAAGAAGTTTTTCAACCTGTGCATCGTTGGCTTTAAGCAATGGCGAATATTCGATGGCTGCTTTTATGCAATTATCGAGTGTCGGAATTTCAATTTTTTGCATATCACTAAAAACTGTTGAATCTTGATCTACAGGATTTTGTTGCGCGTAAAAAGTTGAAATATAAAGGCAAAACAATAATAATAACTTATATCTTTTTTGCATATCCTTTAATTATACATTTTCGTGCTGAAGCATAGCAGGAATTGTTTTCAATAAAATTTTTATATCGTACCAAAAAGAATAGTTTTCGGCATACTCAATATCGAGTTGTTTACGTTCGTCGGCTGACATAACATTAGCCCCACCTCTTTTGGTTACTTGCCATAATCCGGTAATACCTGCCGGAGCCAGAAAACGCTTGGCCCACTGATCTGAAGTTAGTAGTTCTGCTTCGTAAAGTGGCAGAGGTCGATTTCCCACAATTGACATATCGCCTTTGAGTACATTTATAAACTGAGGCAATTCATCTATACTTGTATTTCGCAAAATTCTTCCAACTTTAGTGATTCTTGGATCGTTTGCCATTTTGAAAAAAGCATTTTCACGTTTTTCGGCTTTTCGTTTTTTTACAATATCTTCAGCAATAAAACCCTCGTCGTGTATCAAAATTGTATCATCGTTGGATACACTCTCATTAAGGTTTTCGCCCTGGGTGTTTAAAACTTCATTATTGTTACCTTGATATTGATTTTTTTTCATCAACTCATCAACACGTTTATCAGCATCGGAATACATACTTCTGAATTTCAAAAAACCAAAAACCTTGTAGCCGGTTCCAATGCGAGGAGCTGCGTAGTAAAATTTACCTTTCGACTCAATGCGAATTATCAAAGCAATTAAAGTAAAAAGTGGTAAAAGTATAATCAATACGCTACCGGCAAAAAGGATATCAAAAGTACGTTTCCAAAGAGGTAGTTTGAAGGGAATTATTACTTCACGCGATGGTTTTGACAGTTGATCATAATGAGTTTTAACAAACTCGAAACGTTTGAAAATTGCAAGCGGATTGGCACTGACCTGGTATACATCATGTACTCCGAGCGACAAATATTTTATGTCAGGCTTGTCGTTTCCAATTACAAAAATCACCTTCTTACTGATCAAAACTGATTGAATTAAACCCTTTATAATTACTGAATCATGTTCATCATCAGTTTCATGATAAATAAAAAGATCGAAATTCACGATTTGTTGAATGACTTCAAAAGGAGCCTTGAATTTTGATACAGTAAACTGTTCGTCTGAAGTTTTAAGACGTTGAAAAAAATCGTTGTCATTTCCTATATATGCAATATTATACTTCATAATTACAAAACAAGATTTGTTAATAATTAATAGATTTATCAGCAATAAAATGAAAATGCTAGCTACTTATTCTTCAGCAGGTTTTCAATACGGGCTAACAGTTCAGCAGGATTATAAGGTTTTTCAAGATAATCACTGGCACCCATATTGATAAGTTTAATTTTTTCGTCGCTCTTATCAATGCTCGACAAAACAATTATTGGTATATTATTAAATACACCCGAATTTTTAAGCTGTTCCACTAAATCTTTTCCACCAAGAACCGGCATCATTAAATCGGTTACAATTAAATCGGGCATGTATCCATTTTGTAGTAACGAAAGTGCATCTACACCATTTTCAGCACTTTCCACCTCATAATTTTTTGATAATATTGTTTTGGTAAGTCTTCTAAATTCTGTTTTGTCATCGACAATTAAAATTTTCTTTTTCATGATGGTTGATTTTTTTGTGAATAGATTCTTTTTAAGTAAAAAAAATTAAAATCAGACATAAGACTAAAAATCCTTATGTCTGATTAATAACAAATCAAAAATAATACTTTTTTACATACAAATCATATTATTCTCAAATTATTTCAAATATAATTTCGATGCATCACGATAACCGTTTTTATTAATATACCAATCCATATAGTTGTAACCACGACTATTTGCCCAGCTGTTGAACATTAAAAATGCTTTGGTGATATCCTGTTTCTCTACAGGATAATCAAACTTCACTGGAATATTTATAGCCCAGGGTAAATACTTATCAGACATATAGTATTTTTGAACTGAAGGATTTGAATTGTCATCACCTGTACCAAATAAACTGGCATTGGCAAGTTGAGTGGGTGCTCCTCCCGGCAAATGCACTTCGCGCCCCCTATCGCCTCCAATCACAATGAATGGATTGTAAGGTGCTGTTCCAAATTGTGTCAATGGAATTGGATTGTTAAACTCAACTTTTATTGTTATTTTTTGAGTTGGTGTTGAATTTCCGCCGTTTATTGTATTTACAATAGAACCATTAAACTTCAGCACATTAAAGGAATCATCAAAAACGGGAATAACAGCTTTTGACTGATTTTGTTCCGTGCCATTTGTATTTAAAGCAAAAATTGACTTTGAAAATTTCTGTCCGTTTACACTTTTTATGTTTGCAACTGTGGTATTTAATTCGATAGCAAATGCATTTCTTAACGAAGCACCAATTGCTCTTACTGTTAGCTCAGCGCTAAGCTCTACAATATTGTTTTGAGCATTAGTAATTTGATTAAAAGTGTAATCGAGTACAAGATCATTAAAATCATAATCACCCTTGATTGGCCACAAATCTTCGAATGCTAATGTACCAACTTGATTTACACCAGGGTAATAATTATTATAAACTTTGTTAGGATCATTGGGATAATCGTCCATTGTGTCCGAAACTCCATCATTGTCGGTATCGTTTGGGGAGTCAATTTTTTTGTAAATATCTGTTTTAATTGCCGTATAAGGGCTTGCAGTGGCGTAAAAAATAGCATCATTAAAATCATCATCGGGTTTTTGTTCTCTGTGTATGTCCTCAAACCCTATTAATAATAATTGGCGTTTATCGTCGCGTAACAATACATTGTGTTTGCGCAAAGCAGGATTTGACTCCGGATTAAAGCGAACATCAGAATAAAAAGTATTGTAACCTGCCGAAAGAGAAGTTAACCTACCGTTACCAAAACCATTTGAACGGAACCACCATGCGACAGTAGTACCGGCAGGGAAAATATTGGTGTATGTATTTGTTTGAGGATTCAGATATAAAAGTTGTACTTTGTTACCCGAAGCTAACATACCACCTGAGCCTGAATATGAAACATTCGGGAAAATAATGGTTGCATCCCGAATGGATTGCTTACTCGCTGGAGGAGTATTAGTAGGATGAGTATAATATCCCAATGTATTTTTATATCCCGCACCCTCGTGTACAAAAGTTACCCAAACTTCTGCGTCTTTTATTAGTATAATGCTGCCATCATCTACCGAATTGAAGTATTCAGGATGCGTATTCTGCAGTTTACTGTTTTCAGGTAATGTTGCATTCACATCATTGAGAAAGTCATTGGAAATAATGTCATTAGCGGATGTCAGATAATTAGGAAAACCTGAACTATTCCAACTTCCTAACACATAAAACCCACTAATCAACTTTGGCGTTGGAAAAGTAAGAACTCCCGGTGCCTTTTGGGCAGAAGTTGCAGCTTGATTTACAGCTCCTCCAATGTTTACTGCTATTTTATCGCTATCAATTTTCACTTGATGCAGTGTAGGTAACCCAATGTAATTTACCAAAATGGTAAGGCTGTCAAGGTATGTTGGAGTGGCAATTACCGAAATCATTTTGCCATTGGAAGTTGTACTACCCTTGTACATCAAAAATGAATCTGCATTCTGAATGAGGCTTCCATTTTCACTTAAGGGATTAGTACTGTAAATTGATATGCCTACACCCGACAAAGGCTGATTTGAATTGTCGAAAGTTGAAATAGTAAGTTCAATATTTTTTACCGTTTTGAAGTCAAAGCCAATTTTTGTATTTATATCATCTAATTTTTCATCGAGACAAGATGTCAGAAACGAAAAAGATAAAAATGACAAAATCAACAATTTGTTTAATTTATAAGTTTTCATAATGATTATATATCAGTTATATGTTTATTTTTCTCACCAAAAGTCAATTATTATACCAAACAATCAATAACTTGTATTTCAGATAAATACACAATATATTTATATTACATAACTCTTCAAAACCAAATAATACTATTCGAAAACGAAGACTTACATTTTGGTTTTAAAACCATATTTCTGAATTCTGCGATAAAGGGCGTTCCATTCAATATTTAACATTTTGGCAGCTTCCGAAATATTATTATTCGATAAATCAAGCGCTTTCATTATTGTTTGTTTTTCAATTTCGTTTAAATCAAGCGTATCGAATGAAACAACACTATTGTTCGCCATATTATTAACTTTACTTAAAATCATAATGCTGTCGGTATTCATTTCATCGTCAGCACAAAGAATAACTGCTCTTTCGATAATATTTCGAAGTTCGCGTATGTTTCCCGGAAAATGATACTGTTCGAGTAATTTTAAAACCGAAGGATTTACAACCGGTGTAGGTTTATTAAGTTTATGTGCATAGAATTCGGTAAAATACTCTATCAGCATTGGCAAATCACTTTTTCGCTCGCGCAAAGGGGGTAATTGAATAATAAAAGTACCAATACGATGGAATAAATCTGTTCTGAATTCTTTGTTGCCGAGCAATACATCAATAGCCTTGTTAGTTGCAGCTACAAGGCGAATATCAAAATTGATAGATTTCTGCGTTCCTATTTTGGTGAAGGTTCTGTCTTCGAGCACTCTAAGCAGTTTCACTTGAAGCTGAAGGCTCATTTCGCCAATTTCGTCGAGAAAAACAGTTCCCTTATCGGCAGTTTCGAACCAGCCGGCTTTGTCGGAAATAGCTCCGGTAAAGCTACCTTTTCGATGTCCAAAAAACTCACTTTCGAATAAATCTTCGGGGATAGCCGACATATTCACAGCCCCGAAAAACTCATTTTTCCGAGCACTCATATTATGTATTCCTCTGGCAACTAATTCTTTACCTGTTCCGCTTTCGCCCAATATCAAAACCGAGGTATCTGGTGTTTGTGCAACCATTGCCATCTGATTTTTAATATCCGAAATTGCTTTTGAGTTACCTATCATTTCCAGACCCATTTCCTGATTTACAATTTTCTGCAACGAGTTCTTTTTGTTCTTCTCGTTTTGAAATTGTTTTTTCAAAATGCTTAACTTTTTCAATTTTTCAACTGACATCCATATATCAGAAGGTGAAAATGGTTTACGAAAATAATCTACAGCGCCGCGCCTCATGGCATCAATTACGGTATCCATATCGCCGGAATCGCTTATCATAATGACTTCTACATCGGGATATTTAGCTTTAACACGTTCCAATACATCCAAGCCATCCATTTCGGGCAATCGATAATCACAAATCACATAATCGATATCCGTTTTCTTAAGAATTTCGAAAGCTGATGATGGACGATCAGCAGTAAACACTTCGAAGCTCTCACTCAAAATAGAAGTTGAAAGTCGTCTGTAAATAGGATCATCATCTAAAATTAGTAATTTTAGTTCTTTACTATTCATATTTCCAAGGGATTATTTAATTGAATATCAATAGTTATAGTAGTTCCCTCACCTGACTTACTTTGAACATTTAATTTTGCAAAGTTTTTTTCAACAAAATCTTTCACCAACATTAAACCCAAGCCTGTTCCCTGCTCATTATGAGTTCCTGAACTGCTGTAATGTTCATTTTTATAAAAAATTCGTTTTAGAACTTCGGGTGTCATTCCTATCCCCGAATCGGAAACAGATACCGATACTGTATCGATATTTTTATGTGTTTTAATTTTGATGATTCCTTCTTCTTTACTGAATTTAATGGAGTTTGAAATTAGATTTCTGAAAACGGTATGCATTGACACTTCATCGCACCACACAGTTTCTGTTTGAGCATCGAGTTCAATAGATATTCCCTTTTGGTCGGCATTTGGTTTTAGAAGATCTACACAGCTTGTTAAGATTTGATATATGTCGGTTTGACGAGGCACAATTACAATTTTATTGTCTTGTAAACGTGTCCATTGAAGCAAACTATTAAGTAAAGTACTTGTTTCCTTAGTTCTAATATTAAGATGATGAATAATTTCTTTGAAATCTTCACTTGACGGGTCAAAGAATCTCTGATCGATGGCATCAACTGTTTGCTGAATTGCCGACAAAGGGGAACGTATGTCATGTGCAATAATTGAATACAATTTATCGCGTGATTCGTTCATCTCAATAATTTTTTTACGAGACTCGGCCAGTTCCAAATGTGTACTTACACGAACAAAAAGTTCTTCGCTTTTGAATGGTTTAGTCATATAATCGACGCCACCTTTTTGAAAACCTTTTACCAAATCTTCAGTTAATGTATTGGCGGTAAGAAATACAACTGGAACTTCTTTCCAATTTTTGTCAGCTTTAATTCGTTCACAAACTTCATAACCATCCATTTCGGGCATACTGATATCGAGCAAGATCAAAGCAGGAGCTACTTCGGTCAATATATCCAAAGCCATCCTACCACTGTCAGCTACTACTACTTCAAATCCAAATGACTCAAGAATTTTTGAAGTTAGCATCAAATTCATCTGATTATCGTCAACAATGAGAATTTTTTTATTTGAGATTTTTGTATTCATATTAATATCTTACAAATTTTTTTTTAAAAATTTCTTTAGTTAAATTATTGAATCAAATTAAGATTTACTTCCCAAAAAACGATCAATTGCATCTCTTAATTTCTGCGAATCAATTGGTTTAGTTAAAAACTCATCCATTCCTGATTGAAAACATTTCTCACGTTCTTCTTTTAAAGCACCGGCTGTAAGTCCTACAATTATTGTATGATGGGAAGTGTTTTTTTCAAATTCCCTTATTTTTTTTGTAGCTTCATTTCCATCTAATAAGGGCATTTGCACATCCATAAATACCAAATCATATTGGTTTGAAACAATTTCTTCATAAGCAATTCGTCCATTTACTGCTTCGGTTACTTTCACATTTGGCAAAATATTAGATATCATGGCTTTTGTCAACATCATATTAAAAATGTCATCATCAGCCACTAAAATATTTTTTACATCTAAAACTGATGAAGATGTGGGAGTTTCATTCCAATCATTTATTACTTCAGGTATTGACTTATTAATATTTTTCAGATAATTGAATATCACATCGTATCTGATGGGTTTTTCGAATAAATGTTTTATACCCAAACTTCGGCATTCATTTAGGAAACTTATATCAACACTTGCCGAATGAAGAACTAAAAAATTAAGTTGATGAACTTCAATATTTAATTGGTTACAAATTGATTTAATTGATTTAATAGCATTACCTTCAGTCATATTATTATCCACCACAATAACATCGAAAGTAGTGCCCATCTGAAGAATAAATACTGCCTCTGCAGGGCTATCACAAATTACAGTTTCTATCCCCCAGTTTATAAACATTTTTTCAATCAGTACTCTGCTTGTAAAATTGTCATCAATAATAAGCACCTTTTTAAGATTTTCAATTTTTTCAGTAAAAACTGCACTTTGTGATTCGTAAAGCAAATTCAGCGAAAAGCTAAAAACTGAACCCTTTTTAGGTTCGCTTTCGAAAACAATGTGTGAGTTCATTTTCTGAGCAAGTTTTTCGGAAATTATCAAACCTAAACCTGTACCACCAAATTTTCGGGTAGTTGAAGTATCGGCTTGTCCAAATGCTCTGAAAAGTTTAATTTTATTTTCGTCAGAAATTCCTATTCCCGTATCCCTGATACTGAAAGTGTAAACACCCGTATCATCAATATTAGGTAAAAATTCAACTTTGAGTTCCACTTCTCCCTGGTTAGTAAATTTCACTGCATTATTAAGCAAATTAATAATGATTTGAGAAACCCTGAATGAGTCTATATATGCAAAACGAGGTAGATGGTCTGAAATGTTAAGCAATAAAGCTATTCCTTTTTTCTCGGCACTGTATTTTACAATATCAATACAATTCTCAATCATTTGAATTACATCGTTTTTCTCAATTTCGAGTTCTAGTTTCCCTGCTTCAATTTTCGAAAAATCAAGTATTTCGTTGATAATATTAAGTAATGATTTTGCACTTGTATTGATTGCATTGGTATACTGAAGCTGCACTTTATTCACCTCGGTATTTAACAGAAGTTCCGAAAAACCAATTACTCCATTGAGAGGAGTGCGCAATTCGTGACTCATATTTGCAAGGAATTCACATTTTGCCTGATTTGCTTTTTTTACATTTTCAATTTCGAGTTTCAGGTGATTTTCGAGTTCACTACGCTGAAGCAAACTTGCATAAATTTGTGTAAAAACATGAAGAAGAGCAATTTCTTTATCTGTATACAAATGTTTTTGAGCTACCGAATCGAAACTAATAAAACCCAGACAATTATCATTCACATAAAATGGAACGGAAATCATGGTTTGTACAGACATTGCTTTAAGTTCGTCACCCTCTGGTTCATGATAATCCGCAAGTGAGGGAATATAGAAAGTCTGCTTTTTTTTATGCTTTTCAAGCCATGGTTTAATCTTATCGAATGCCACATTTTTAAAATCGGGTAATAAATCGGGTAACTTATTTTCGTGCCATTCGTACTGTGCCTGACAAATTTCATTGTCCCAGTCATACTTAAAAATCAATGCCCTGTCTGCCTTCACAAACCGACCAATTTTTTTGAGTGAATCGACAATACTGTTTTGTATTTCTGTTTCTACCACATTGATATTACGTATTGAAATAGAAATAAGCAGCTCCTGTAACTCTGTCATGCGAATCAATTCGGACTCTTTTTCCTTCAATACTGTAACATTATCTTTTATAGCAATATAGTTTACAATACTCCCATTGCTGTCAAACACCGGAGAAATTACTGCCGATTCCCAAAACAAATCGCCATTTTTTTTGCGATTACAGAATTCACCTTTCCATTCGTACCCATTCGAAATTGTTTTCCACAACGTTTGATAAGTTTCTTCTTTAGTTAGTCCGGATTTCAGAATACTCGGACTCTGCCCTATTGCTTCATTTACAGAATAACCGGTCAGACTACTAAACTGAGGATTTACATATTCAATAATCCCATTTTTGTCGGTAATAACTATTGTAGCAGTACTTTGTTCGATGGCCTTGAGCAACTTTACATTTTGTAATTCAATTTGCTTTACTCGTGTTATCTCTCTCAAATAACCTATTGTACCTGCTAAGTTTCCAAATCTGTCATAATAAGGAGCTTTGTAGGCCTGCGCTACAATCTTTCGTTTAGCAGGGAACTCAATAGTTTCTTCGATACTAAATGGGATACGATTAGTGATTAATCTTAAATCGTGTTCCCCATATGTGTCAGCATTATGCATTGGGTACAGATCGGCATCGGTTTTACCAATAAAAAAATCCACACATTCCGCTCCATAGTAATGAGCATACAACTTATTTACAGCCAGATATACACCATTCAAATCCTTCACCCATACCAAACCCTCATGATTTTCCATAATCTGTTTGATGTCTGTATTGAAAACATCATCATTGCAGTTTTCCAAGACATTGTCAATTTCATAAATGAGCATTTCGAGCTTAGTAGCTGTATCTGTTTTAGGGCTTAACACCCTGATTTCCGTCACCAAATCCTTTAACTGCGGTACAATATTTTGCAATTTACTTTTCATTTTCAAAATTTTTAGAGAATATTGGGTATTAGTACAGAAATGGTTTGTTTATTTGTTTTCACCCTAACCACAAGTGGTGAGCCTACCCTGTACTGTTTAATATTTATCTGAAAAAAACCTGTTTCTTCAGTTTTCTGTTTCATCACTACTCGTCCGTGCAAATCAAAAAGCTCAATATATTTAATTGTATCTTCTGAATGATTAAACACGCTCATATTACCTGACATATTATCCAGCGATAATGAAACATTGTTTGAGAAAATACGTGATTGACCTGTTACTGAATATTCATAACATCCGACAGAAGGGATTGGATTTCTTAGCGACATATTTAAATCATAATAAATCCCGTACCAACTCACTTCAATTCCCTGTTTGTATAAAGGCAGATTGGACAGCAAATATTTCAACGAATCGACACATTGAAGCAAATCACATTTAACAAAATAATTACTAAACACATTATTCAACATTTGAACATCGACTCCGGACTTAATATTTACAAACTTATTTTCGGAGCTGAAAGCAGTGTACATAGCACCCGGATTCAAAATTAAATTATTAGCAATCAGATTTTTTTTGCTTATTGTACTATAAAATCTTATTCCATCAGCTTTAGGGGAGATTATAGTATTGTTTAATAAATAAAACGAGGTATTTTCGAGTGTGCATCTGTCATCAATAAAAATTCCATGTACTCTTACCTGATCAGTTGTTGAGTTGTGTGTGTTACCTGCACCCACAATAAGGTTATTATAAAAGTAACTGTCAGCAAAACCAAACATCATAATACCGGTACCACTTCCGGAGAAAATCACATTGTTGTAGCAACGTACTTTGGAACCGGCTCCGATCTGAATACCTGCCTGTTGCATTGTTTCATTCTTTTTTCCGTAACCAATTAACACATTATTGAAAATTTCAGTATCCTCAGCAGCACAACTAACCTGAATTCCATCATAACCATTATTTTCGAGTTTATTATCAAAAACCTTTAAACCATGAATTTCATGAGGGTATAATGTAGTCGAAACACCATCGCAAATTTTAGTATATCCATTGTAAAACGAATGTCCTATGTACATACCCTCCCCCGCTGTATCGTGAATGTAATTGTTACGAAAAACTGTGTTTCGTTGCACAAAGTTGCCTCGATTAGCCATTAAATCACATGTGGGGTGAGTAAATGCGAATATTCCTGCAAAACCAGTATTTGCAATTTCAATATGATCGACTTCATAATCGGTACAGAAATCATCGAGACTTAATCCATTTCCACCCTTGCCGGTACCCAAAATACGAATTCTGTATTTATCGGAGTTATCGGCACTTCCGGTTAAGCGAAAATAACTACTTTGCGATATCACTAAACCATAATGTATATCCTGATTTTCAATAACTACTTCGTCACCTCCATTTGTAACCACTATATATCTTGCCGAATCGCCCTTAATACTATTGATTCGAAGTGATTTACGAGCTCCCGAAGCAATAAAAATCGTATCACCGGGCATCACAGCCGTAGCATCGAACACATGCTGATTCAACGGTATTATGTGTTTATTATAAACAGAAGCCTGCATTTTTGCGCCAAACACAAAAAATAAAACCAGCCACAAAAACCAAGGGTACAATTGTTTCTGATTGTTGCAATAATCTAATTTCACAACTTTCATTTTCAATTATTTAAAGTATCGAGCGTACGTAACCAGGTATCTTTCAGAGACGTCAGAAGAGAATCGACCTTCGGAATGTCACCCGATTGTTCTTCAATTCTCACACATAATTCAGACATTTGCTCAAATTCCATATTCAACGCACCACCTTTAAGCTTATGCGCAAACTGTTTTATCCGCAGACTATCAGAAACTATAACGGCTTCTTCAATTTCGGATATATATTTTGGAAATTCGGTTTTACACAATTCAACAATAGTAGCTACTATATCGGGATTTGCAATTTTCGACTCAAACTTCCGACGGTCGAAAAGCTGAGTTTGATCATTTTTAGCAGTGGCTGTACTTATTTGTGAATTTTCAGCAGCTTCTTTATTATAATATTTTGCTATGATCCGCTTTAGCTCTGAAATTTCAATAGGTTTGGATAAAAAATCATCCATACCTGATTTGAAACATTGCTCTCTTTCTTCTTTCGAAACACCAGCAGTGAGTGCAATGATTGGAACAGTAAGACCATTAGGAAGTTTACGAATTTGTTTAGTTGCCTCCAATCCATCGAGTTCTGGCATTTGTACATCCATAAGTACCAAATCGGGTTTGTTTTTCTTCATCAACTGTATGGCATCAATACCATTTCCTGCTTCAAAAAGTTTAACGGATGGAATGACTATCTTTAGCATATTTTCGATTACAAGCATATTCATAGGTGTATCTTCGGCCACCAGCACGTTAAAGCACTTGATATCTTCGTCGTAGCAGTGCTCATTTGTAGTATCAGTATTGTTTACAATGTGACTTGTTTGATCCAGATTACCGGATCTATTATAAACTATTCCGTTAATGTAATAATACAATTCCGCTTGCTTCACAGGTTTGGTAAGCATATAGGAGATATTCAGTTCTTTGGCATTCTCATGTACTTTCAAATCATCCGACGAGCTATGCAGCATAATAATTGGCTGTAACGCACTGTCAGGTTCAATTTCCTCTCTGATAATCCTGATTGTATCTATACCATCCATCACAGGCATATGGTAATCTACAATTATCAAATCGAACTGATGACCTGATTTAAGAATTTCTATAGCTTCCTGCCCACTGGCAGCCGATTCGGTATCGATGCTCCAGAATTTGAAGGTATGTTCCAAAATCTTACGGTTATTGTCATTATCGTCCACTATCAGCACCCTTTGAATATTTGAAATACTATTCATATTCAGAGCTTCACCAAATTCCACATTGCATTCAAGCTCAAAGAAAAAGCGTGTTCCTTTTCCGTATTCACTCTCAAATTGAATACGACTTCCCATTTTTTCGGCAAGTGAGTTCGAAATTATCAGGCCCAAACCTGTTCCGCCATATCGGCGTGTTGTAGAAGTATCAGCTTGTGAAAATGCTTTAAACAATTTGTGTTTGTCTTCATCTTTGATACCTATACCTGTATCGCGCACATCAATACTGAATATTCCTTTTCTGCTGTTAAGTGCTTTATAATTCAACGATAGTTCTATTTCTCCAACATGCGTAAACTTTACCGAATTGCTAAGTAAATTAACCAGAATTTGCTTAATACGAATAGGGTCAATATAAGCAAAACGAGGAATGGATGGATCGATATTCAGCAAAAGCTCGAGACCTTTATTGGCTGAGTGCACTTTAACAATATCAGACGAAGCTTCAAACAACTGAATTATGTCGGTTTTTACAGTTTCGATTTCGAGTTTTCCTGATTCAATTTTCGAAAAATCGAGAATGTCACTTATAACACCTAACAAGGTATTTGCAGAATTAATCGCATTGTCAAGGTAATCATTCTGCGTTTTGGTGAGCGTAGTATTGCGTAGCAATTCAGTAAAACCAATCACTCCATTAAGCGGTGTTCTTATTTCGTGGCTCATATTCGAAAGGAAATTTGACTTTGCGATACTGGCAGCCTCAGCCATTTCTTTGGAACGGATAAGCTCAATTTCCGTTTCAACTCGTATTAATG
>CAYMHE010000006.1:0-56777 GCA_964390175.1 uncultured Paludibacter sp. | reverse complement strand
GGAAGAGTTGCAGCAATGCCCTGATTTCCGCTTCCCGAATTACTCATTACGGGTAACATGGCGCCCGCCATACGAGCATCGCAAGCAGCTGCCGTCACCGACAGCATGTGCGTATACACCGAATCACCCATTTTGCCGTTGGCAAGCGTTTGACCAATGGTATGACCATACGAACCCTTCAACGCAGACTCGGCAGCAGCTTTATTTACTTCTACAGTTTTTTTGATGAACCGGATTTCGTCAATGGGCGTTTCTATTGCAAATTCGCAAACTTTATCGAAGGATAGTTCATATTGATCGGCTTCCGATTCAGTTGTTTTGTCTTCACAAAGATTTAGTAGTATTTCCTGATTCAGTTCTAAAAACACAAAGCGGGTATGTTCTCCACTTATTATTGTACGTGCAACATCCTGGTTTTTGCTTCCCACCACTTCGATGTATAATTTTTCATCTATGTCATCTTTCAGATGTATTCCAATTATTTTTTTGGCCACAAGCAATTTTCCGTTTTCCACATCAGCTGGTGTGATATCCTTAAGTACTTCGAGCCCGTATTCCGACTTCCCCGCCAAAGCCCCCAGGGCAATGGCTATAGGTAATCCCACCATCCCCGTACCGGGAATGCCTACTCCCATAGCATTTTTCAACACATTGGCACTCAAAAACACATCAATTCTGTCGGGAACAGAGCGAAGCAGCTCTGTTAATTTTGCAACAGCAAGTGCCACCGCAATGGGTTCGGTACAGCCAATAGCAAGAGTAACTTCTTGTTTTATAATTGTAATAATTTCTTTACGAACTGATTCCGGTAGCATTACTAATATAAGTTTGAATATTTATCTACAAAAATAAAGAAATAAATGCAACAATGGGTGCCTCCAACCAGCTGCTTTGAAGAATAATTACAATTTTAATTTATATAATTAATAATCAGAGCTGAACAGACTGAATGTGATTTGATTTTTTTTCATTATCTTTGCGCACTCAAAAAAAAGATTGTGTTAAATGCAGAAAATTAGAAATATTGCTATTATTGCCCACGTCGACCATGGAAAAACAACACTGGTAGACAAGATGTTACTTGCCGGACACCTATTCCGCGACAACGAAAACACCGGCGAGTTGATCATGGATAATAATGACCTCGAACGCGAACGAGGGATTACGATTCTTGCTAAAAACGTATCCATCGACTATCAGGGATACAAAATTAATATTATTGACACACCGGGACACGCCGACTTTGGTGGAGAAGTGGAACGTGTTTTGAATATGGCCGATGGCGTTTTGTTACTTGTCGATGCTTTTGAAGGTCCTATGCCTCAAACCCGTTTCGTATTACAAAAAGCGCTACAAATTGGACTTACACCCATAGTTGTTGTAAACAAAGTAGACAAACCCAATTGTCGTCCGGATGAAGTGCATGAAGCTGTATTTGATTTAATGTATAATTTGGATGCATCTGAAAAACAGCTTAATTTCCACACCATATACGGATCAGCAAAAAACAATTGGATGTCGGAGGATTGGAAAAAACAGACTGACAACATTTTACCATTGCTCGATGCCATTATAGAACATATCCCTGAGCCGGAAATGCTCGAAGGAACGCCTCAAATGCTAATTACATCGCTCGATTTCTCATCTTACGTGGGTCGTATTGCAGTAGGTCGCGTTCATCGTGGCGTTTTACGCGAAGGAATGGATGTGAACCTTGTGAAACGCGATGGCACAATAAAAAAATGCCGTATTAAAGAACTCCATACATTTACCGGACTGGGACGTACAAAAACCACCGAAGTAAAATCGGGTGATATTTGTGCACTGGTGGGTATCGAAGGTTTTGAAATCGGAGATTCAGTTTGCGATTTACAAAATCCTGAGCCACTTACTCCTATTGCCATAGACGAACCAACCATGAGCATGGTTTTCACAATTAACACCTCTCCTTTCTTCGGAAAAGAAGGAAAATTTGTAACTTCCCGCCATATCCACGATCGCCTTGTAAAAGAGCTTGACAAAAATCTGGCTTTGCGCGTTGAAAAGAATATTGATTCGGACATTTGGCATGTCTACGGACGTGGAGTGCTTCACTTGTCGGTACTTATCGAAACAATGCGTCGAGAAGGCTACGAACTTCAGGTAGGTCAGCCACAGGTAATTTTCAAGGAAATAGAAGGAAAACGCTGCGAACCAATCGAACAACTAACAATTAACTTACCTGAGGAATGTTCTGGTAAAATCATTGAAATGGTGGCCATACGCAAAGGCGAAATGCTGAGCATGGAAGTAATGAATGATCGTATCCAGTTAGAATTTTTGATTCCATCCCGTGGAATTATTGGCTTACGAAACAGTGTTCTTACCGCTTCGGCCGGCGAAGCTATTATGTCGCACCGCTTTTTCGAATACCAACCTTACAAAGGCGATATTGAAAAACGCAGCAACGGATCCATCATTGCCATGGAAAGCGGTACTGCTTTTGCTTATGCCATCGATAAGTTACAGGACAGAGGTCGCTTTTTCATATTCCCTCAGGACGAAATTTACGCCGGACAGGTAGTAGGCGAAAGCGCCAAAGAAGGCGATATGGTTGTGAATGTGACCAAATCGAAAAAACTTACCAATATGCGCGCCTCCGGAGCCGACGACAAAGCCAAGCTCATTCCGCCTGTTGTTTTCAGCCTCGAAGAAGCACTTGAATATATCAAGGAAGATGAGTACGTTGAAATTACGCCCCAGAGCATAAGATTACGCAAAATTTATCTTGACGAAAACGAACGCAAGCGAATGTCAAAAAAATAAACCCAAAACAGGCTCTTTACGAAAGTTTTTGTATTTTTGTCTGTTTTCAAAAAAAAAAATACGACAAAACAGAATTTGTTTATTCTTCAGAAACATCCATGAAAAGAATACTTTTTTGTAGCATATTATTCATTTCATTCTTTTCCTCCGGGGCTCTGGCTCAGTTAGGTATAAAGGCAGGAATCAATATGGCCAACGAAATAAAATCACTCAGTGGCGAAGCTATTTCAGCAGGTTTCAGTACCGAAAACCTGACAGGCTATCAGATTGGGGTGGTTTATCAGTTAAATCCGGCAAAATCAGGAATTGGCACAGAAATCGGATTTCTTGTATCGCAAAAAGGTTATTCATTTTCGGACAGCATAAGCATCAAAGACAATATAAAAAAAGGCTACAAAGAGATCAATTACCTCGAAGTACCTATCAATCTTCGCTACCGACTCAAGCTCGGATTTGTAGGTGTTTTTGGGTATGGAGGTTTGTATGCAGGGTATGCCCTGGACGGAAAGATTGTTACCGAAACCGATGGCACTTCCAAAGAACTTGAGTACCAGGATTACCTTAACAGAATAGATTATGGCTATAATCTGGGCATGGGAGTTGAATTTTTCAAAAAAATTCAGTTTGGCATCAACTGGTCACACGGATTGAAAAATACAATAAAAGAAGATCCAGCCGACACTGAAAATGCAAAAAACAGAGTATTCTCTGTAGGTTTGACCTACCTGTTTTAACTAAATACATTGACTCGAACACTTAAAGTGAGCCCAAAAATGAGCTCACTTTTTTGTTTTAATTTCAACAAACAATCAATATTATTAACCACTTGTATTTCAGTTGCAAACGTTTAAAAATATTTTAATACAAAATAATAGTTTGTATCCTATTTTTTTGTAACTTTGCAGCCCTAAATTGGTTATATATGAACCATTAGCTTCAGGTTGGTTGTCTTTACTCCGAACAAAGAACTAACCTGCTGATCAGAAATAAATTGAAAACTGGAAATTATTATAAAATTATGAACATCGTCAGAAAAGACATCGATCAAAGCAATGCTACACTTACATTGCGCATTGAAAAAGCCGATTACGCCGAGAAGGTGCAAAAAACTTTACGCGACTACCGCAAAAAAGCAAACATTCCCGGCTTTCGTCCAGGCATGGTACCTGTTGGTTTAATAACAAAAATGTATGGAAAAGCTGTAATCGCCGAAGAAATTAATAAAATTGTTTCGGATGAATTATTCAAATACATTAAGGACAACAATATAAATATGCTTGGCGAACCAATGCCAAACGAAACCGAACAAAAGGAAATTGATTTCAACACTCAGGAAGATTTCGAATTTGTTTTCGATCTGGGCTTAGCTCCCGAATTTGACGTTGAAGTAACAGGCAAAGACAAGGTAAAATACTACAACATCACTGTAAGCGACGAAATGATTGAAAATCAATTAAAATCATATACATCGCGCTACGGAAAATATGTACAGGAAGAAACTGTCGAAGAAAAAGACATGCTGAAAGGCGAAATGCTTGAACTTGCCAACGGAAAAGTAAACGAATCGGGAATTAAACTTTCGGATGCCGTTCTGACTCCTGCCTACATCAAGGACGAAGCTACAAAAGCCCTTTTTGCAAATGCAAAGAAAGGCGATGTAATCACCATTAACCCGGCAAAAGCATTCGATGATGCAGCTGAGATCAGTTCTTTACTCAAAATTTCGAAAGATGAAGCCAAAAACATTACTTCCGATTTTCAATTTAAAATTGAAGGTATCACCCGCTACCACGAATCGGCCATCGATCAGGAACTTTTCGACAAAGTATATGGCGAAGGTGTTGTAACTTCTGAAGAAGAGTTTAAAGCAAAAATCAAAGCCAACATACAGGAATCACTTCAGGGCGACAGCGATTATAAATTCGGAATAGATGCCCGCGATATGTTGCTTGCTAAATACGATAACCTTGTGTTTCCCGATGCATTTTTGAAACGTTGGGTGCTTGCAACAAACGAGAACCTCACTGTAGAAACGCTCGAAGCTGATTATTCAAAAATGATTGCCGACTTGAAATGGCAACTTATCAAGGATAAAATTGCAAAAGCAAACGACACAAAAATTGAAACATCCGACATCGAAGAATACGCCAAAAAAATTACAAAAGCTCAGTTTGCTCAGTATGGAATGGTAGGTATGGACGATGAACTTGTGGCCAATTACGCCAAAGACATGCTCAAAAAAGAAGAAACTTTGAAAGGTATCATCGAAAAAGTAGCTGAAAACAAGGTATTTGATGTAATTAAAGCTACAATTAAGCTTGAAACAAAAGAAATTTCGATCGAAGATTTCAACAAAATGTTCGAAAACTAATCAGTTCCAAAAGCACTGAAAATTAGATTTTCGTACCGAAAAGGCTTTTCACCGAATCAAGTTAAACAAAAAAACTATACCTTTGTTTAATGAATGAAAACGGTCGAAAGCCTTTTTCAATAGTTTTAAGATTGAAAATTTAAGAAACCAACTGGCATTGCTCTTTCTGCAATCCAGACTAACCAATTACAGATATGAACAATAATGATTTTCGCAATTATGCTACCAAGCACCTCGGTATGAACGGATTATCGCTGGATAAATATGCCGATATCACCAGCAACTATATCTCACCGTCTATACTCGAGGAACGTCAACTTAATGTTACACAAATGGACGTTTTTTCGCGCCTCATGATGGATCGCATTATTTTTCTGGGAACTCAGGTGGACGACTACACTGCCAATGTAATTCAGGCACAGTTACTTTATCTCGATTCATCTGATCCCGGCAAAGACATCTCGATTTACCTTAACACACCCGGTGGATCGGTATATGCCGGACTTGGCATTTACGATACAATGCAGTTTATCGGCTCCGATGTGGCAACCATTTGTACCGGTATGGCCGCTTCTATGGGTGCTGTATTGTTAGTGGCCGGCGCCGAAGGAAAACGCTCAGCGCTTAAACATTCACGCGTTATGATACATCAGCCTATGGGTGGCGCTCAGGGTCAGGCTTCGGACATCGAAATCACAGCCCGTGAAATTCAGAAACTCAAAAAAGAACTTTACACAATTATTGCAGATCACTCGCACAATCCGTTCGACAGAATAGAAAAAGACTCGGATCGTGACTACTGGATGACTTCGCAGGAAGCATTGGAATACGGAATGATTGATAAAGTTTTAATGAACGAAAAGAAAAAATAAATTTTTAGGTAAATGCAAGGCGTGATGCCTTGTATTTACCAACTATAATATGGCAAAAACAACAAAAAATTGTAGTTTCTGCGGCCGTCCCGAATCTCAGGTAGATTTTTTTATCATGGGTCAGGGTGGAGTTCACATTTGCAACGAATGTGCGGTTCAGGCTGCTGAAATTGTAAAAGAAAGTACAATTTCAAAATCAAAACTACCTCAGCTCAACAAAGAAGAGGTACCAAAACCTATCGAAATAAAAGAATATCTCGATCAGTATGTTATAGGTCAGGATGAAGCAAAAAAATACCTATCGGTGGCCGTATACAATCATTACAAAAGATTGATGCAGGAAAAAACAAACGATGATGTGGAAATTGAAAAATCGAACATCATTATGGTTGGCTACACAGGTACAGGCAAAACTTTACTGGCACGTACAATAGCTAAAAAACTACACGTCCCTTTTACAATTGTGGACGCAACAGTGTTGACAGAAGCCGGCTATGTGGGCGAAGACATTGAAAGCATTCTGACCCGTCTGCTTCAGGTGGCCGACTACGATGTGAAGGCAGCCGAACGCGGCATCGTATTTATCGACGAAATTGATAAAATTGCCCGTAAAGGCGACAACCCCAGCATAACACGTGATGTAAGCGGCGAAGGTGTTCAACAAGGCCTGTTGAAACTCCTCGAAGGTGCCGTGGTGAACGTTCCGCCACAAGGAGGACGCAAGCATCCGGACCAAAAAATGATTGCTGTCAACACGCAAAATATACTTTTTGTATGTGGAGGAGCTTTTGATGGCATCGAAAAGAAGATTGCTTCGAGACTCAACACAAGAGTTGTAGGATACGGCGCATCTGCCGAAAGCGAACAAATCGACAAAAAAAATCTGTTGCAATACATCGCTCCACAGGATCTGAAATCTTTCGGCCTTATCCCCGAAATCATCGGTCGCTTGCCCATACTTACTTATCTGGAACCACTCGACCGCTCAGCTTTGCGCCGAATACTGACTGAACCTAAGAATTCAATCATAAAACAGTACAACAAGCTCTTCAAAATGGATCAGATCGATCTTGTATTTGAAGATGAAGTGTTGGACTATATAGTTGACAAAGCTATTGAGTTTAAATTAGGAGCACGTGGCTTAAGGTCCATTACCGAAACAATAATTATGGATAAAATGTACGAAATGCCATCGAATAACGAAAATGTGCTGCACATCAACCTCCAATATGCCAAAAGTAAAATAGAAAAAACAAATATTAATCGCTTAAAAATTGCTTAAGACACGAATATAATTATTTGTTTTTAAGCGACTTAAATAGAAAAATCGGAATGGCAATCAATTTTATTGATTATTATTCCGATTTTTTTTGGAAAAGGACTTGTATATTTAAAATCTGTTTATAATTTTGTTTTATAATTAAAAAGCTGTTTAAGTAACATTTAAACGCTAAAAATACTTGAAATTCGGTAAACAAATTATCGATATGATGCTAATATCTCGACAATAAATACTACTTTCGCAAACCATTTTTCAGACAAAGGGTACAAACATGGCAACTCATTCTGTATTAACCGAACATTTAAAAAGAAACTTTGGCTTCGACAGCTTCAAGGGGAATCAGGAAGCTATTATACAAAACGTTCTCGATGGGAAGGATACATTTGTGTTGATGCCTACCGGAGGTGGAAAGTCGCTTTGTTACCAACTTCCATCTTTAATTATGGAAGGAACTGCCATTGTAATTTCGCCATTGATCGCTTTGATGAAAAATCAGGTGGATGCAATGCGTAGTTTCAGCGAAGAAGATGGAATAGCTCATTTTATCAATTCCTCTTTATCAAAGCAGGCTATTGATCAGGTGAAAAACGACATTCTTTCGGGCAAAACAAAACTATTATATGTTGCACCCGAATCACTAACAAAGGAAGAAAATATTGAATTTCTGAAACAACTTAAAATTTCATTTTATGCTGTGGACGAAGCTCATTGTATTTCGGAATGGGGTCATGATTTCAGGCCCGAATATCGACGCATACGCCCTATAATAAACGAAATAGGCATTGCACCACTGATAACGTTGACGGCAACGGCAACACCTAAAGTGCAACACGATATTCAAAAAAACCTTGGTATGCTGAATGCCAGTGTTTTCAAATCGTCCTTTAATCGAAGTAATCTGTATTATGAAGTACGTCCTAAAACCAACGATGTAGACAAGGACATAATAAAATTCATACGTTCGCAGGGAAGCAAATCAGGTATTATTTATTGCCTCAGCCGCAAAAAGGTAGAAGAACTTGCCGAAACACTCAGTATGAATGGAATTTCGTGCTTGCCTTACCACGCAGGAATGGAAACAGCCGTGAGAAGCGATAATCAGGATAAATTCCTGATGGAAAAAGTGCAAATCATTGTTGCAACCATTGCTTTTGGTATGGGCATCGACAAACCGGATGTCAGGTTTGTAATCCACTACGACATGCCCAAAAGCCTCGAAGGATATTATCAGGAAACAGGGCGTGGAGGACGTGACGGTGGCGAAGGACAATGTATTGCATTTTATGCATACAAGGATTTAGACAAACTACGCAAATTTATGCAAGGCAAACCCGTGGCCGAACAGGAAATCGGGAATCAATTATTATTAGAAACACAAGCATACGCTGAGTCGTCTGTTTGCCGCCGGAAATTGTTACTACACTACTTCGGCGAACAATATCAGAACGACAACTGCGGGAGCTGTGACAACTGTATGAAACCACGTAAATTTATTGAAGGACAAGAACTCTTGTCATTGGTATTAGAAACCATTTTAATTGTTCGCGAAAAATTTAAAGCCGAACACATTGTCGACATTTTGAAAGGAAATGAAACCTCAGACATCAAGTCATATCAACACGATGAACTTGAAAACTTTGGCTCTGCTTCTGACGAAGATGAGAAACTACTTCATGCCGTTATCCGTCAGGCAATGATTGCCGGTTATATTTCGAAGGACATTGAAAATTATGGACTGCTGAAACTTACAGCAGGAGGTAAAGCTTACCTCAAAAAACCAACTCCTTTTCCTATTGTCAAGGACAATGAATTCGAGGATGAAGATGAAGAGCCAACTATTAAAAGTTCGGGCGGAACATCGGCTGCTGATGATGTTTTGTTCTCAATTCTTAAAGATTTGAGAAAGAAGATGTCGAAAAGACTTGAGGTACCACCATTTGTTATCTTCCAGGATCCATCGCTCGAAGCTATGGCAACAAGCTATCCGGTGACAATGGACGAGCTGCAAAACATACCCGGAGTCGGTGCCGGAAAGGCAAAACGATACGGTGAGGACTTCCTGAAAGTTATCAAAGAACACGTAAAAGAGAACGAAATCATACGTCCTGAGGATTTACGCGTGCGTACAGTGCCTAATAAATCAAAACTAAAAGTCTCTATCATTCAATCCATCGACCGAAAAATTGCGCTCGACGACATTGCCATGGCTAAAGGACTTGAAATAGGAGAACTGCTCGACGAAATAGAGGCTATTGTTTATTCGGGAACAAAAATCAACATCGATTATTTCCTCCAGGAAGTAATGGACCCCGATCATGTTGAAGAAATTTTCGAATATTTCAACTCGGCTGAAACTGATAAAATAGAACCTGCTCTGAATGAACTTGGTGAAGACGATTACAGCGAAACAGAAGTACGGCTTGTAAGGATTAAGTTCCTCTCGGAAATTGGAAATTAACAAATTGTTATAACAACCTGAAACCGGCAGTCTTTATACTGCCGGTTTTTTTGTGCTTTTTTTCCTGAATATTCTGCCCACACCCCCCGTTTCCAACGCCAGGATAATTAATTTTTAAATTCTGTTGTAATATTTTGTGTTTTACATTGAATTTTCGAAGAAAGAACTTATCTTTCGGAAAATTACAGATAAAGTAAACTATTTGAGCTCTTGCGGGCATCTGAATTTTTACTTTTCGGCAGATAAATATCATTAACTCTAAAAAAATTAAATTCTAACTGTTTTAAATTTGTAATTAGTCCAATTTATTGATTATTTTTGCAAAATTTATTTTACAAATCAATCAGTAATTATTAGCAACTCTATTCAACCAGTATAAAAAACTTGGTTTTAGAAACCATATGAAGGCAGGGTTGCAGGGAGAATAACAGAAGGCAAATACATACGTAAAACCATTCACAATGTTTTTACATAGAAAAAATTTTATTTCAGTGCTTGATGAATAAAGCTAAGAAACACTGATCTGAGGGAGTAAAATTATGTTCATTTGAAATGAGTCAATACATCGAATTAAAAAATCTTTAATTTAAATACAGTATTATTTATGGAATTATTAGATGCGTCGTTATTAGATTGGTCGAGAGCGCAATTTGCGCTTACCGCTATGTATCACTGGATTTTTGTTCCCCTTACTTTAGGACTTGGCGTAATTATGGCCATTATGGAGAGCATTTATCTCAAAACAGGTGATGAGAAATGGAAAAAGGTCACAAAATTCTGGATGACCATTTTCGGGATTAATTTTGCTATTGGCGTTGCCACAGGTATTATTATGGAGTTTCAGTTTGGTACCAACTGGTCGAATTACAGCTGGATTGTAGGCGATATTTTTGGTGCTCCATTGGCCATTGAAGGTATACTTGCATTCTTTATGGAAGCTACCTTTATTTCCATCATGTTCTTTGGCTGGAACAAAGTAAGTAAGAAATTTCACCTTGCTGCTACCTGGCTTACAGCCCTTGGTGCCACACTTTCTGCTCTCTGGATTTTAGTTGCCAATGCTTGGATGCAATTCCCGGTAGGCATGGAATTTAACCCTGACACCGTAAGAAACGAAATGGTTGATTTTTGGGCAGTTGTTTTATCTCCAATAGCCATCAATAAGTTTTTACATACCATAGTTTCGAGCTGGGTAGTGGGAGCTTTGTTTGTAGTAGGTGTAAGCGGTTGGTTTCTGATCAAAAAACGCGAGGTCGATTTTGCAATTAAAAGTTTGTGGGTAGGTGCAGTTTTCGGACTCATATCATCGGTTCTTATTATCTGGACAGGTGATGGCTCTGCTTATCATGTTTCGCAGCGTCAGCCTATGAAACTGGCAGCCATGGAAGGGCTATTTCAGGGACAAACAAACGCCGACCTGCTGGCTTTTGGTATTTTGAATCCTGATAAGAAATCGTACAACGATAGTATTGAACCGTTTTTAATGAAAGTAAAAGTACCAATCCCTGGTATGCTATCATTTTTGGGGTACAGAGATTTTAACGCATTTGTTCCCGGCATTAAAGATGTGGTAGATGGTGGATATGCAACACCACAGGGACCAGCACTTTCGTTTGCCGAGAGACAGGAAAGAGGTAAAAAAGCATTGAATGCTCTCGCTGAATATAAAAACGCTATGTCGGCCAAAGACACAGCCACAGCACAACAGCACAAAGCAGTGCTAGATGAAAACTTCCCTCATTTCGGATACGGATATCTTGATAAACCCGAAGACATAGTGCCTAATATTCCTCTTGTGTTCTATGCATTCCACATCATGGTGGGCTTGGGTATGTATTTCTTAGCGCTGTTTGCGTTGTTAGTATTTATGTTGTATCGCCGAAAAATGGAAAACGCCAAATGGCTCTCCTATGCCGCTTTATTCACAATTCCTTTAGGATATGTAGCAAGTCAGGTAGGTTGGATAGTGGCCGAAATGGGACGTCAACCGTGGGCTATTCAGGATGCGCTACCTTTGCAGGCAGCCGTTTCAGGCATATCGGTACAATCGGTACAAATTACAGTCTTTCTTTTTGCCGCTTTGTTTACCGCACTACTTATTGCTGAAATAAGAATTATGCTGAAACAAATCAAAAAAGGACCAGAAGCTGAACATTAATAGTTCGATTTCTGCACATAACTTTCTATTAAACAGTCTTGATTTATAAAATTTATAAAACGATTAATTTTATGACAACATATTCAATTCTTCAGCATTACTGGTGGTTTATTATTTCGTTGCTGGGTGGACTTTTGGCATTTCTGCTATTTATACAGGGCGGACAATCAATGCTTTTCAGCCTGTCGAAAACCGAAGACGAAAAACGCCTGCTTGTCAATGTACTTGGCCGTAAATGGGAATTTACATTTACAACGCTCGTAACTTTTGGCGGTGCATTTTTTGCATCTTTTCCACTATTTTATTCAACAAGTTTCGGTGGCGCCTACTGGGTTTGGATGGCCATCTTATTTTGCTTTATTATCCAGGCCGTTTCGTACGAATTTCAGTCGAAACCAGGTAATACCTATGGCAAAACAACTTATCGTTCATTTTTGCTGATCAATGGCTATCTTGGCACATTTTTGCTGGGTGCAGCCATTGCTACCTTTTTTACAGGATCGGACTTTACCGTAAACAAGGGCAATATCGCCCAACAGCTGGCACCAGCCATTAGTCAGTGGGGCAATGGCTGGCACGGACTCGAAGCTTTACTCAATCCGCGTAACTGGGCGTTAGGGCTTACCGTATTGTTTTTGGCACGTACGAATGCTTTGCTCTTCTTTATCAACCGTCTGAACAATAAGACACTTGAAGAAAGATCGTACAAATACCTGTTTTACAATGCCATTCCTTTTGTTGTATTCTTTCTCACTTTTGTGATTTGGACATTGATTGACAAGGGTTATGCAGTGGATCCTGAAACCGGAGTCGTATCGCTTGTGCAGTACAAATACTTCTTCAATCTGGTAGAAATGCCAGTGTTGATGATTCTGTTTTTGGTTGGCGTCGTAGCAGTACTGGCAGGAATTATCGGATCAATGCTTTCGAAATCGTTCCGTAAAGGGATATGGCTATCGGGTGCAGGAACTGTGGTAACTGTGTGCACATTGTTGCTGATTGCCGGATATAACAATACGGCCTACTATCCATCATCGACCGATTTGCAAAGTTCGCTCACTATTTTCAATTCATCCTCGAGCGAATTTACACTGACAGTTATGTCGTATGTATCGATTCTGATTCCGTTTGTGTTGGCCTATATTTTCTATGCATGGCGCTCCTTGGAGAAAAAACGTACTGACATTGAAGACATAAACAGCGATCATCATGCTTATTGATTTTTAGCTGATACACGTCCGGTAGTGCTTTGCCGAAAAAAATCCTGACAAGTTTCTGAAACCTGTCAGGATTTTTTTATTCCTAATTCTTTTCAAAAAAGACTGAAGATGAATTATATATTCTTTACAAAGACCGTTTTGGATTTTACTGATTGTGATTCGTAGCCCATTTTATAAAGATATTTTTGGTGCGTCTTGTTCTCTGTATTACAAATAATCTGACTTATTCCCTGTTCTTTGAGCATAGCCACATTTTTCTGGTAAATAAATTCACCAGGTTTCAAATCGCGATACTGAGCGCTTACAAAATCGGCATGCAGATACAGGATATGATTGTTTTTTACTCCACAAAATACCCCGGCTACTACAGCGTTGCGAAGCAACAGAAACACAAATGAGTTTTTATTTTCATACTCATCTTTTAGTTTCGCCTCATCGAAAAGAGGAAAAAATTCGTGTATCTCTTGTTTGTAGAAATCGAGAAAATAATGCAGATACGGATCGTTATTATTGACAACAATTGCTTTAAAAGCGTCCTTTTGCATGTACATCTTGTAAAGATAGTAAATGTCGGCTATAACGATAAACAAATTGAGTAAGCCTACAGGTAAAGCGCCAATGGCAAAACCGTAAATAGAGAAAATAGCTGCACCAACAAAATTATACCATCTCAGCTTTTTGATTGAACTCATCGTTAACGACACAGCAACAATTACTGAACCAAGATAACCAAACCACTCAACATAAGAAACATTGAAAAACATAGCGTAAAAAATTTATGAAAATTAATAAGTTTCCCGCATCGAAACAGATTCGATTTTGGGGATACAAAAATAATCATTTTTTTGAATATCAATGCATTTTAAACAGAATACAGGCAACTTATTACAGTGTATTTACAAACAGTTGTGATATTTAATTTCGGTTCGTCCGAAACACACTTTTTATACCTCAAAAGCTTTTATTGTCGACTTTATTATTTCGACACATTCGGCCAGTTGCTCCTTAGTAATCACCAACGGCGGAGCAAACCGTATGATATTTGTATGGGTTGGTTTAGCAAGTAAACCATTATCGGCTAATTTCAAACAAATTTCCCATGCCAGATTTTGTTGATTTTCATTGTTGATTATCAGCGCATTTAGCAAACCTTTTCCCCTTACAAACGAAGCGATATTGGATGTTGAACAAAGCTGATCCATTTCGTGTCGGAAATAGGCTCCTAATTCAAAGGCCTTTTCGGCCAGATTCTCATCGCGAACCACTTCGAGTGCTGCTACTGCCACCGCAGCCGCCATTGGATTTCCACCAAATGTTGATCCGTGTTGACCAGGTTGGATAATGTCCATAATTTGCTGATCGGACAATACTGCCGAAACCGGATAAGTTCCTCCCGACAATGCTTTTCCTAAAATCAGTATATCGGGTCGCACTTTTTCATAATCGCAAGCAAGTAATTTTCCGGTGCGTGCAATTCCGGTTTGCACTTCGTCGGCAATGAACAATACATTGTTTTTTCGGCATAAATCATAGCATTTTTTCAAATAACCATCATCGGGAACATAAGCTCCGGCTTCTCCCTGAATAGGCTCTACCAAAAAACCCGCAATATTTTTGTTTTCGTTCAATACCTTTTCAAGCATTTCGGCATTGTTATACGGAACGACAATAAATCCGGGCGTAAACGGGCCATAATTGCTGTATGCGTCCCTATCGACAGAAAAGGATACAATTGTAGTAGTTCGACCGTGAAAGTTATTTTCGCAAACTACAATCAACGCCTGATTTTCCTCTATCCCCTTTTTTTCGTACGCCCATTTCCGGCAAAGTTTAATGGCAGTTTCCACTGCTTCGGCGCCGGTATTCATAGGCAACACTTTGTCGTAGCCAAAATATTGGGTTATAAATTCTTCATAAACACCTAACTGATTGTTGTAAAAAGCACGGGATGTAAGCGTAAGTTTCTGCGCCTGACCGATAAGGGAATTAATGATTTTCGGATGACAATGGCCCTGATTTACTGCCGAATAAGCCGAGAGAAAATCATAGTATCTTTTCCCGTTTACATCCCAAAGAAATACACCCTCTCCTCTTTCAATCACCACCGGGAGTGGATGGTAGTTATGCGCTCCGTACTTGTCTTCAAGTTCCATTAAGGCTTCTGCACTTCTTTTTTTCTGTTCCATATTCATTTTTTTTGATCAATATTTTTAAAAACTTCTGCCATCATGCAACGCACACTTCCACCTCCGTATTTCTCTATTGTAGGCACCGCAGCAATAATAAACTCATTGTATTTACGGAGCGATTCAATTTGAATTGCTTCGAGGACTTCGGACGCCGACTGCGACATGACAAGGAATTTTTTGCCTTCACGATTCTTCACTTGCAACATATTTCCGGCAAAACTATGCATTTGTTTTTCGGAAATGGAAATAATTTCTTTTCCCGTATTGACAAAATTAGTTCTCAAGACATTTATTTCCTCCGGATTATCGATACAATCGAAACAAACAACAACAAACTCTTCAGCCACACAAAGCACTACATTGGTGTGATAAACAGGTAAACGCAACTGATCAACTGTTTGATTGGCAACAAAACTAACTGCTTTGTAGCCTGCCTCATCACAAAATCGTTCGAACAAACCCTTGTGAGTACGTTCCGACAAGGCAGCGTAAGCTATTCTGTTTTTACGATCGAGTACGATACTGCCTGTCCCTTCCAGAAAACAATTACAGTTTTCATAGTCGGAATAGTCAATTATATCGGCAATTTTAAAGCCGGCATCAACAACTGTTTGAATAATATCGCTCCTTCGTTCTAACCTTCGGTTTTTTGCAAACATCGGGTAAACCACTACATTTCCGCTTTGGTGAAACGAAATCCAGTTGTTTGGGAAAATGGAATCGGGCGTATGTGGCACAATTGTATCTTTCACTACAATTACCTGAATATCTTTGTCCTGCAACTGATGCACCATTGATGTAAATTCACTTAGCGCCTTTTGCTGGATCACATGATCAGGTTTATTGTCCTGTTGCTGAAAAAAATTGTTTCGGGCAGTTTCTTCGTTAAAGCCAAAAGCAACAGGCTCAATCATTAAAATGGTGTCGGTGAGTTGTTTTTCCATACCATTGGCATTTATTAGTCGTTCAGGCGGATCAAAGGTAAAGTGGAACAACGCAAAAGTCCACCCATTTTCGATATTTCGTGATAGGGAACACGCTCTACTGTAAATCCCCATTCGCTTTCTATGAAATTATTCAAACGGTTGAAGTTCTGTTCGGATACAACAACTTTGGGCGAAATTGAAAAAACATTCGTATTCATTTGGTACATTTCCTCCCGGGTTATACTAAATAAATTATTTTCACCAAACATCTCTGTTAGCAATTGAATATCTTTTTTATGCCGGAATCCATCTTTGTATATCAAAGCTTTATCTTTACCAATGGGCATAAAGCAACAATCCAAATGCAGAACACTCAGACGTGGATCAGTATCGTGCTTTATCGTTTCGAGCGGAATAAATGTTTTATGAGGGAAAATTTCCTTTAAAAAATTAAACGCATATAAATTGGTGCGTGCCGTTTTTAATTGCGGATAATCGGGAGCTGTATAAACGCCTACAAAAACAACATCATTGAACAAAACCACGTCTCCACCTTCAACATGTGCACGTTCCGGAAGATTGTAAATTCTATTATAGGCAATTTGATCGTAAACAACTTCGTAGGCTTCCTTTTCGTCTTCGCGATCGGGAATAATGTTCGAATTGATGATTTTATCATCAATAACAAAACCCACATCTCGGGCAAAAATCTGATTACAGTTCTCAAGCGTCCACGGGTGAAAAACCTGAACATCGTATTTGAACAACACTTTTTCAAATGCCGACATTTCTTTATAAGTTGCTTCCTCGGTGGGATAAATGCCTTTCTGCACCGACTCGTACGACTTTGCATCGTAAGTTTTATCGGGCGTAGGAATTTGACCCCGCGAGCCGGCCTGACCCAACACTACGGCCTTAAGCGTAGATGTTTCGTTTTTTACATTCAGATTCATAGGTTTTACTTTTCAGAAACATACATTTGAAAGTTAACAGTAAAACCACAAATCTTTAAAAAATGTTCTCAAAATGCATAAATATTTATTTAGGCGTTTTAAAAAATACTTAAAAGGAAGAAATTTTTACAGCGATTTATATTTGTGGCAGGTCACAATGTGGTCGTTCACCATGCCGGCAGCCTGCATAAATGCATAACAAATAGTAGTACCAACAAACTTAAATCCTCTTTTTGATAAATCTTTGCTCATCGCATCCGACTCTGCTGATTTGGCGGGAATTTCAGCTAAGGCCTTAAAACTGTTTTGCCTGGTTTTGCCTCCGGTAAATTGCCAAATATAGCGATCGAAAGTTCCGAATTCTTCCTGAATGCGAATAAAGTGCTGTGCATTCGTTACAGCAGCACGAATTTTAGCCTGATTGCGCACAATGGAGGCATCTTGCATAAGCTCCTGAATTTTTTCCTCTTTGTAGAAAGCTATTTTCTGAACATCGAAATTATCAAATGCTCTTCTGAAATTCTCACGTTTATGTAAAATTGTTCTCCAGCTCAAACCTGCCTGAAAAGTATCGAGAAGGATAAATTCGAAAAGCGCAGCGTCATTGTGAAGCGGAACTCCCCATTCTTCATCGTGGTACCTGCGCATCAAATCGTCGTTGGCCGGCCAACCGCAATCTAAACTTTTTTCAGTATTCATATTCATTTATTTTAAAACATACACACCTGACTCAACATACAATTACAAAACTTTGCTTTGCAAAAAAATGTTTTGTATTAAATTTATTGTAATTTTATGCTCCCAAAAGCAAGCAACATGTTCGATATTGATAAAATTATTGTGAAATATTATAACAAAGATAGCGATTTATATACAACACTGATGACTCACAGCACTCAGGTGAAGAATAAAGCGCTCGTAATTGCGGAAAAGAAGAAAGAGTTAATGCTCGACACTACTTTTATTGCCGAAGCAGCCATGCTACACGATATCGGTATTTTTAAATGTTACGCGCCGCGTATCCATTGTGTTGGCACACATCATTATATCGAACATGGATACCTTGGAGCTGAATTGCTGAGAGCTGAAGGAATGCCCCGACACGCGCTTGTTTGCGAACGACATACGGGAGTTGGACTCAGTAGAGAGATGATTGCCAAAGGAAAACTTCCACTTCCCGATCGCGACATGCTTCCTCAAAGCCTTGAAGAGCAACTAATTTGTTACGCAGACAAATTCTTTTCTAAAACAAAACTTGGTGAAACACACCAAGTCGACGCCATTCGAAAAGATTTAGCCAGGTTTGGTCAGTATCAGGTAATGATATTCGACAAATGGCATGCCTTTTTTGAATAACAAAAAGCACACGAATATAGCTGATCAATAACTTTAATTGAGCAGTTTATACGAAATACCGAAACTCAGCAATTCCTTGAACTGAATTTTTGCTTTTTTACCTTCGGCAAGAATCAGTGTATTATCATATCGCGGATTCAATGATAAACGGGTAGATAAAAACCGGTTAATTGTAAAATTACTTACAATTTCCCAATCAGCTTCCACTTTTTCGTAATTGGTGTAAAAAGTTAGTTTTGAGTCCAGCTGAATTTCCTTTGAAGGTGCATACGAAAGCTGGGCTTTGAACGAACTACCCACCTCACTCAACACTTTTTCTCCGGTGGCTATCCCAAATAAATTTGGATTAACAATCTCAATATCATCAACATAAATATATTTATAGGATACCGGAGAAAGCATCAGCGAAAACAGTTTTTTGTATTTGTAATCGAGGCCGACGCCTACATTCAATCTTACCGGCGAAAGAAAAGTTGCTTTCATCTCGGTGGAAGTGACCGATTTATAGTTATGAAAAAACTGCGTCGAAAAATCAACCGACCCTGAATAAAACCATTTTCCTCCTGCCTTTACGCCCAATTTACTGTTGATCTTAAAAATATCATCATTCGTATTCAATGGCCTGATAGCTCCATCCACCGAATTGAAACCCATCCGCCATTCGCCGTTGTTATCCCACTGGATATTTTTCTTATCATCAAAATTCAATTGGCCGTTCAAAATTCCAAGAATAGCAATATTCTTACTACCACCCTGATACCAGTTACTCGAAATATAATTTTGCGAGAACTGAATCATTGTACTTGCTTTCTTTGTCCATGGATTCCGTTCAATCTTTGGCACAGCCGGTTTTGATTTTCTGGCATCGTTAAGGTTTGCAATATTCACAAGTTTCAGGTCATCGTATCCACGGCCATTCATAATCCCGCTTTTAATTTTCTCGGTTCCGGGTAAATTTTCGTACCGAAAAACAATAAGCTCTGAAGCTGTTATTGCAATATTTTTCAAAGCATTAGCTCTTAAAGCCGTAATTGACTCGGAAACTGTTGGTATCTCAAATGTTTTTAGCGACTTTTGATACAAGACATTCGGTTTTTTCCCGAAAAAGAATGTATAGGGATGTAACTGCTTTCTCCAGTCGAAATTCGAAGCTTCTTTTTTGTACACCAAATCGATAAATAGTGGATTGGCGATTAATAGTAATGAATCGGCAGGATTTAAAACCAGATTCTCCAACTTTAAATGAATTTCGGGACAGGGAGTTTCGGTGACAGCCTGAGGAATTTCAATGGCAGGAGCATTCGATAAAACCTCTGGCATCCGGGTTGTATCCATACTTATTTTGTCACTGATTGTTTTGTTTCCGGTGGCAACATCCAGAAGGCTATCCAAATCATAAATCATTGATTTATCAATGACAAGGCTATCCAATTCTGCTGGTCTACCTGCTTTTACAATTCCACTAAAACAAATCAAAACAATAACAAAAAGCACCTTTTTATCCATACTGACATTTATAAATTAACAATATCGTTTGTGTTTACATTCAAATAAATTCTTGATTTTACTATCAAAAATTATCGAAACCTGCCGGAAGTGACTTATTTCCGGTTTTTGCACCAAGTTCTTTTATTTTTTCGGCTGTACGGATGATATTTCCTGAGCCATCTTTCATTTTTTTAACCGCATCGTCGTAAGCACTCGAAGTGCGGTCCAGGTTATTTTTGATTTTCACCATATCTTCGGTGAAGCCAATAAATTTATCGTATAAAGTTCCACTCAACCTTGCAATTTCCTGAGCATTTTTCGTCTGGTTTTCCTGTTTCCATATCGACGAAATGGTTCTCAGCGTAGCCAAAAGTGTTGTTGGGCTTACAATCACAATTTTACGTTCCCATGCATACGAAAACAGCTCACTATCGCCCTGCACTGCCACCGAAAACGATGCTTCGATAGGAATAAACATCAAAACAAAATCGGGCGTATTTATATTTTGAGCATTTTGATAATTCTTTTCGCTCAGCAGCTTCACGTGACTCCTGATTGAATTGATATGCTCTTTAGCACTCAATATCTGTTTCTCTTCGTTTTCGGCAGTTATGTAACGCTCATATGCAACAAGCGACACTTTCGAATCGATTATAATATGCTTGTTGTCAGGCAAATGTAAAATCACATCCGGACGCTGAACACTACGATCGGCTCCTTCAACTACTTCTTCGCGTTCATATTCCTGTCCCTTTGTAAGGCCAGAACGTTCGAGCACCCTTTCCAGAATAATTTCGCCCCAGTTTCCCTGTTTTTTCACATCGCCTTTTAGCGCTTTCGTCAGGTTATTGGCTTCCTCACTCACGCGCGCATTCAACTCTGTCAGTTTTCGAACTTCCTCTTTCAAGCTAATTTTATCGCGCAATTCCTTATCGTAGGTCTCGTCTACTTTCTTCTCGAAAAGCTGAATTTTTTCTTTCAGAGGATTGAGCAGATCACCAATATTCTTTTGATTGGATGCCGAAAACTCATCCGACCTTTGCTTCATTATTTTATTAGCGATATTTTCGAATTCGGCAGTCAGTCGTTTTTGCTGATTTTCAATTTCCGATTGCTGATTTTCGAGCTTTTCGACAAGGTTGTCATTCAATGTTTTAAGCTTTGCCACTTCTACGGCGCGAAGATTCGAAAGCACCAAATTCTGTGCCAGCTCGTCCTGAAGGCGTTTGTTTTCTTCGGTTTTCAAACGTATCGTTTCCTCGTTAACTGCCCTTTGACGTTCGGATTCGTTCAGCGCTTTTTGTATTAAATTCAATTTTTCTGCATTGAGACTTACCGCTTTTGCATTTTTTGAATTTGAAAAAATAAAAGCGATGACAAAGCCTAAAACAAACAATGCCAGCATTACAATATATTCCATTTTTTTAGCTGATTTTTAGTAATTAGTCGAAAGCGCAATCAAAAAATCAGTCAAAAAGCGTTGGATGATCCTCTTCTAGCTTACGAATAACGGCAAGCATCAATGTTTCGCGAATAAACTTCGACTTGTTGCTGATTTTATATTTGTTTATATAGCGGGTCAACGCTTTGTTTTCTTCATCGTTGAGTGTGAATATCTGCCTGTGAGTACGTAATGAATTACGTTTAGAAACCGGAATTATTGTTTTTTTTGCCATGCTCGAATTGTTTTCAACACAAAAGTAATATTATCTCTTTAAAAGAAAGGATTTTGAGTGAAAATTTATAAATTTGCCACATAACATGAAAAATATTTTAAATCATGGCCGAACACAACGAACTTGGCAATATCGGTGAACTCAAAGCGCAGGAATATCTGCGTTCCAAAGGCTATGCGATAAGACATGTGAAATGGGTTTGCGGCAAACTTGAACTCGATATAGTGGCCGAAAAAGATGGCTGGCTAGTAGTGGTGGAAGTAAAAACCCGATCGACAGAAACTTTCGAAGCCCCCGAAGAAGCCATAACTCCCAGAAAGATCCGGAATATCATAAACGCCACTCACGAATATATTCAGATATTCGATTGGCAGGGCGATACACGATTTGATGTTATTTCGGTGATCCCTGTAGGACAACAATTTAAAATTGATCATATCGAAGATGCATTTTTAGCTCCGATGATGTAAACCAGCAATATCCCTTCAAATTTATGTATATTTTCCACATATTAATACGTTCAGCATCAGGAAAAATGTTTTAAAATATCCTTTTTTATATTTTTGGTCTTAAATTGTTTCCGTACTTTTGCATCGTCATAAGCAAAAGGCATTAAAAAAGATAAATTATGAAAGTATTAGAAAAAGCAGTTGCTGAAAAGCTACTAAAAATTAAGGCAATTAAGTTACAACCGAAAAATCCGTTTATTTGGGCTTCTGGTTGGGAATCACCCATATATTGCGATAACCGCAAAACCCTTTCGTATCCGCAGATCCGTACATTTATAAAAATTGAAATCGCAAGATTGATAATGGAGTTATATCCGGATGTTGATGTAATTGCTGGTGTGGCTACAGGCGCTATTTCGCAGGGAGCTTTAGTAGCCGATGCATTAGGATTGCCATTTATCTACATTCGCCCTACTCCTAAAGATCACGGGCTCGAAAACATGATAGAAGGAGATTTAAAGCCAAAACAAAAAGTAGTTGTGATTGAAGATCTGATCTCTACCGGAGGAAGCAGCCTGAAAGCTGTTGACGCAATTCGGAATGATGGTTCGGAGGTGTTAGGAATGATTGCTATTTTTTCGTATGGTTTCCCGGTAGCCGAACAAAAATTTAAAGCTGCCAAAGTAAAACTCACTACGCTTTGCAACTACGAATCGCTTGTAAGCGAAGCGTTGGCTACGAACTACATTTCGGAAGAAGATGTGGCAACCTTGAAAGAATGGCGTCAGAACCCGGCAGTTTGGGGTAAATAAGATTTTAAGTTTTTGAACAAACATACGCTCAGAGCGTTTCATTCTGTAAAAAGAATAAAATATTAACATGACAACATACGAAAGCGAAATAAAAACCATTTCTTCGTCGGAAGAAATGGTTTTTGGTATATTGAGCGACCTTAAAAACCTTGAAAAAATAGCTCAAAATCCATCATTGAAAGATAAAGTAAAGAACCTTGAATTCGACACCGATAGTTGTAGTTTTTCAGTAGAAGGTTTCGGGACGGTGGGATTCAGAATTATTGAACGCGAACCTTTCAAAACAATTAAATTAGAATCGGAACACAGCCCTATGCATGTAAATGCATGGATACAACTGAAGCAAGTGGCTGAAAACGACACTAAACTTAAACTGACAATGAAAGCCGAAATACCTGCAATGATAAAAATGATGGTAGATAAAAAACTGAAGGAAGGCATTAATGCAATAGCAGATGCTTTGGCAAAAGCCCTGAGCAAATCTTTAAATGAAGAAGTTTAGCAGAACATCTTGTTTCGTTCAATCTTCTCAGCTACAACAATTATCATAAAAAACAACCACTCACTTTAAGATAGATGGCAAAACTTTGGGAAAAAAACATACAGGTGGACGCTAAAGTAGATGCATTTACAGTCGGTCGCGACAGGGAAATGGATCTGTATCTTGCAAAATACGATGTGCTTGGCTCTATCGCCCATATCCGAATGTTGCAATCGGTAGGACTGATTGAAGCCAATGAGCTTGCACTACTTCTTGCCGAACTTAAAAACATTTACCAACTTGCCGAGAACAAAGCATTCGTTATTGAAAACGGTGTGGAAGATGTTCATTCGCAGGTAGAACAAATGCTGACAGCGAAGCTTGGTGATCTGGGTAAGAAGATCCACAGTGGGCGCTCGCGCAACGATCAGGTGTTGGTGGATCTTAAGCTTTTTGCGCGTGCAGGAATTATCGACATTGTAAACGCAGTGGATGAATTATTCGAAGTACTGATCAGCCAAAGCAACAGATATAAAGATATACTTTTGCCCGGCTACACACATTTACAGGTGGCTATGCCTTCGTCGTTCGGATTATGGTTTGGCGCTTATGCCGAAAGCCTGGCCGACGATTTACAGGTGCTGCTTTCGGCCTGGAAAATCACCAATCGTAATCCTTTGGGCTCGGCAGCCGGCTATGGCTCTTCGTTTCCGCTTAACCGGCAAATGACTACCGATTTGCTTGGTTTCGACACAATGAATTACAATGTGGTATATGCACAAATGGGTCGGGGTAAAATGGAACGAACCGTGACTACAGCTCTTGCAAGCGTAGCAGCTACTATTTCCAAAATGGCATTCGATGCTTGTATGTTTACATCGCAAAACTTTGGTTTTATCAAACTTTCGGATGAATTTACGACAGGATCGAGCATTATGCCGCACAAGAAAAACCCTGATGTGTTTGAACTTACCCGCGCCAAATGCAATAAAATACAATCGTATCCGCAGCAAATCACATTACTTACCAACAATCTGCCTTCGGGATATTTTCGCGATTTGCAGCTACTAAAAGAAGTATTCGTTCCGGCTTTTGCCGAATTGCTCGACTGCATTGAAATGACATCGATGATGATGGCGCAAGTGACCGTGAATACTGACATTTTGAATGACAACCGCTACGATCTTATGTTCAGCGTGGAAGAAGTAAACAAACTCACTTTATCGGGTGTTCCTTTCCGCGATGCTTACAAGAAGGTGGGACTCGAAATTGAAGTCGGAAACTTCAAACCCGATAAGAATATTCAGCATACACACGAAGGCAGCATAGGAAACTTGTGCAACGACGAAATAAAAGCTTACAAAAACGATGTTTTGACGCAATTTAATTTCGAAAAAGTGCAACTGGCCGAAAGAAAACTGGTGGAATAAGTGCATGATATTAAGAAAACAAGCAGGGAGTTTTAAGTTGACCTTAAAACTCCCTGCTTGTTTATTTTGAGACTTAAAAAATGTCTTTATCCCCAAAAAGGATATGAACGGATTGATGGTTTTTTTACAATTTTTCGCCATATGCAAGGTCGCCGGCATCTCCGAGTCCCGGAACAATATACGAATGCTCGTTCAACTCAGGATCAATAGCAGCAGCCCAGATGGTTGTTTTCGAATCGGGGAAGTGGGAAGCCACATAATCAATCGCAACCTGGCTGGCAATCACTGTAGCTACATGAATCTGGGCTGGTTTACCTTTCGTAAGCAAAGCGCCGTAAGCCAACTCCATCGATCCTCCCGTAGCCAGCATTGGATCAGTAATAATCAATGTTTTCCCTGTCAGATCGGGCGATGCAATGTACTCGATAAAAATATCGAATTTAAGCGCATCCTTGTATTTACGATAAGCTGACACAAAAGCATTTTCGGCTTTATCGAAATAGCTCAGAAAACCAGTATGGAAAGGTAATCCGGCACGTAAAATAGTGGAAATAACAATTTTCTCGTCAATCACATTGGTGGGCGCTATGCCTAAAGGCGTTTTCACATCTTCGGGCGTATAATGCATCGATTTACTGATTTCATAAGCCATTATTTCGCCTATACGTTCCATGTTCCGTCGGAATCGCATCGAATCATTTTGAATCTCAACACTTCTGATTTCCTTCAGATAATGATTTAAAACGGAATTGTTTTCCGATAGATTTATAATCTTCATTTATATATAATTTATTATGAACTTACACAAAAAATCCGTTAAACACCATTTGCTTAACGGATTAAAAAATTATTTATTATCTCTTTCCCTGATTTCAGTTCTACGAATTTTACCACTAATCGTTTTGGGCAATTCGTCAACAAATTCGATGATGCGGGGATATTTATAGGGAGCAGTAACCGATTTCACGTGTTCCTGTAATTCTTTTACCAATGATTCGCCGGCTTTGAGTTTATACTCCTTGGATAAAATAACAGTTGCTTTCACCAACTGACCACGAATTTCGTCGGGAACGCCGGTAATAGCACACTCTACCACCGCCGGATGTGTCATCAGCGCACTTTCCACCTCAAAAGGACCAATTCGATACCCGGAACTCTTAATTACATCGTCGGCACGACCTACAAACCAAAAATAGCCATCTTCGTCGCGCCATGCCACATCGCCTGTATAGTAGATATTATCATGCCATGCTTCATACGTCAGCTGAGCATTGCGATAATAACCTTTGAAAAGCCCTTCAGGGAAACGACGATCGGTACGGATGACAATTTGTCCCTGTTCTCCTGCCTCAGCCGAGCGTCCATCGGAAGTAAATAAATCGACATCGTAATGTGGATTGGGTAAACCCATCGATCCGGGTTTTGGTTCAATCCATGGAGGCGTAAGCACACTCAAAGTGGTTTCACTTTGTCCGTAACCCTCACGTAATTTTATGCCTGTCAGATTCAAAAACTGATCATAAACCGCCGGATTCAAAGCTTCGCCCGCAATAGTGCAATATTCAAGCGATGATAAATCGTAGGCTTGAATATTTTCCCGAATCAGAAACCTGAAAATCGTGGGAGGCGCACAAAGTGAAGTGATGCGGTATTTCTGTATCATTTCGAGCATAGTTGCCGGTGTAAATTTTTCGTGATCGTAAACAAAAACGCAAGCGCCCACTATCCATTGTCCGTATAGTTTTCCCCAAACAGCTTTCAACCAACCTGTATCGGCAATTGTAAGGTGCAAACTATCTTCGTGCAAATTGTGCCAATACTTAGCCGTAACGATATGTGCCAGTGGATAAACACAATCGAGCAATACCATTTTCGGATTGCCTGTTGTGCCTGAAGTAAAACTTATAATCAACGGATCGTCGTTGTTATTTACTTTATCGATTTTTGAAAATGGAGCTGCATTTTTAATTCCTTCATGAAAATCATGCCAATCAGCAGGCACTACCGGCCCCACAGAAATAAGTGTTTTAACTGTAGGCGATTCGGGCAAAGCGTCATTGATATGCTGAATGATAGTATCATCTCCAACAGCAATAATCGCCTTTATATCAGCAGCATTATTGCGATATATCAGGTCTTTTTTGGTAAGTAAATGCGTTGCCGGAATAATAATGGCGCCAATTTTATGCAAAGCCACAATGGTGAACCAAAATTCGAACCTGCGTTTCAAAATTGCCATTACAATGTCACCTTTCCCAATGCCGAGGCTTTGAAAATAGGCCGCCGTTTGGTCAGTGTATTTTTTCATTTCTCCGAAAGTAAACTCACGGCATTCACCCTGATCGTTCGTCCAGAGCAAAGCACGTTTATTCGGTTCCTTCTCGGCCCAGGCATCAACAATGTCGTATCCAAAATTAAAATTATCGGGAACAATTAATTTGTAGTTGGCTTTGAAGTCATCAAAGTCTGAAAAATTGGTTTGTTTCAGGTATTTTTCTAACATTTCATTCTCTTTACCGAAAAACACATTTTGTATGTGATTCCCAAAATTGTTATAATTTCTTATTAATTAAATAGTTAATACAGCAGAATTTTTAAATAATGATAGCTAAAAACTTTACATTTTTGTTATTCAGAGCTTTCATTCCATGAGGTTTAGATGCGTCGAAGTAAATGCTGTCACCTTCGTTCAGGATAATATCATTGCCAGCAATTTGTAATTGTAGACTGCCTTCGAGTACCAGATTAAATTCCTGATCGGGATGCGTATTCAAATGAATTGGCTGGTCATTGGGTTCTACAGTTACTTCGAAAGGTTCAGCTTTTGCATTTCGGAAACCCGAAGCAAGCGCAAGATATTTATAGGCTTTTGTTCGCTCCACACTGGTGCCGGTGCCCTTACGTGTGACGAAATAAGTGAGCGAATGAGGATCGACCCCTGAAATAAGTGCCGTAGTTTCTACATCGAAAGTCTGAGCAATCTGGCAGATAAAGCTCAACGGGATATCAGAAGTCCCGGATTCGTAACGTGCATATTCAGCTTCGGGGATATTGCACTTTTCGGCCGCCTGAGTAATTGTTAAATCAAGCGCATCACGCAAGCCGCGCAATCGTTCGGCAATTTGTTTGATTTGTGTGTTCATAGCATACTTTGTAAAATCGTTTCGATAAAAGCGAAAAACTTATTTTAAATGAGAAGCTTTCAATCCTTTAATCACAGCATTGCTGAAGCCATTTGCTTCCATTTCGTTCAATCCTTTAATAGTGATGCCACCCGGAGTTGTGACTTTATCAATTTCTACTTCCGGATGAGTATCATTCGCTTCGAGCAAACCAATGGCTCCCCGGAGGGTTTGAATAATTACTTCTTTTGCAACAGCGGGATAAATACCCATTTCGACGCCTCCTTCCATAGCAGCACGGATATAACGAAAGGCATAAGCAATACCACACGACGAGAGCGACATAAATGCATTTAATTGGGATTCAGGCACAAGAAATGCTTTTCCCATTTCGGCAAACAGCGTAAGAACAAGGTCCTGTTGCTCCTTTGTTGCTTTTTGCGCTGCAATTGTTGTCACACTTTCGAGTATATCTATCGCTGTATTTGGTATTACTCTAAAAATGGATGCTTCGGTATCAAATAGTTCCGATAATTTTTCGAAATCGACACCAGCAGCAATCGATACAATGATTTGTTTTTTGTAATCAATTTTGTGTTCAATTTCTTTTGCCACTGTTTCCACAAGCCAGGGCTTAACTGCAAGGATAATAATGTCGGCATCTTTTATAATTTCGGCATTGGTTCTACTGATCGAAATTTCAGGTGCAAATGTTTGAAGCGCTTGTAGATGATCAGCAGAAACATCGCTCACTCTAATGTTACCTGCCTGAACAATAGTTCCTTTAGATAAACCACGGGCAATAGCTCCACCCATATTTCCGGCACCGATAATACTTATTTTCAAATCTGTTGTTTCCATTTTTATGTATGTTGCTGATTGTTTGTACAAAGATAGAATATCTTATTAAAATTATAAATAAAAAGTCCGAAAAATATATCCGAAATCACTTATAAGCTTATCCTGATGCTTCCTTTCAGTCCCCATTTGGTTACTCCCGGCCTTTCGGTTTCGGTGAGTCTCCAAAAAGATTGCAGCGTAATGAACCTTAATAAATTGCTGAACCCTGCTCCCACTTCCAGGTATGGTTTATTCGTTGTGTGAATATAATCAGGAATATCAAGCACATTTCCGTGTCTGTTTTTCATCACACCATAGTACATCTTCAAACTCATTAGTTCCCTTAAGTTTAAATACTTTATCAATGGTATTTTATTGAAGAAAAAACCATTGAGCGAAACTTCGTTGTGCCAGATTGCGTATCGATCCGCCCTGAACTCCATCACATTCATCAACGCGAAATTGAACCTGCTATAACCGTTTGTAATGTTTCCGGAAGGCATTTTAAGCAACTGATAAGGTAATTCGCCGAAAATAGCTCCTCCTTCGACCATATATTCCCAGTATCCTATATTAAAATTGACCAACTGCCTTATTTGCCCCGATAATTTAGCATAATTTCCATTTTTTTCGGCCACCTCATAGCGACCGCCTTCGAGCAAAGCATAAAAAACCGGTTTGTTATTGTTACTGTAAATACGCTGAAAATGGTCGTCGTAAACTCTTTCGCCAAACGAGAAACGAGTGAGCAAAGTAAACGATTGCTGTTTCATTCTATCATAACTTACAGTATTCGAAGCGAATGGTAACATTTCGCCAGCCCCGTAAATATTGGAACGAAAGAATAGATTACTTTCAATATCCGAACTCCAGTCGTTCGAAAAAGAAACCGTTACTTCCTCTCTTTCGCTCATATTACCTGCCGAACGCAGTCCGAAGATAGTTCCGGCAATGTCTTCGTCGCCCGAATTGAGTGGATTCTCGCGAATAAGAAAATCATTATAATCATAGTTCTCGCTTCGGTAATCATTAGTATAAACAGCGCCTAAAATGCGTCGTTGATTGCCTGGCAATTTTACCTGAGCTAAGCCAGAATATTTAACTGTATTGTTTTTAAAACCATAACCAGCGTAACCACCCAAACGGATATTTTTCCACAAACGTTCGTTGGTATAAACAGGCAATGTCAGGCGAAATCCTTCAATGTCGGTATAGCGTGCCAGGTTCTGAATTTTTCCTACATCTACTTTCCCGACCGGAATATAACCGGTGATAATGATATCGGCCAGCCATTTAGCAACTTTTATTATCGGAGTTTCATTCAGGGTATTCATTTTCTTATCCAATGAATCTACTGAATAATTACTTTTTGCAAAGTTTCCCGAAGGAAAAGAGATCAGATGATTGTCGACAGCAGTAATGCTTCTGTTCAGAAAAATTCTCGGTTTCGGATGCAGGCTGTCGGCCAGCAACTCGTACATTATGTCCAATGCAGTGTTACCGGTATCGAAAGTCCAGGTATTGTCGGGCTGAAACTTAAATTGCTGGTGTAGTTGTAGGTTGTTAATGAAATTAAGATTGGCCTGCGATGGCAATTCGGCACTGATAGAAACCAAAGCCAAGGTGGAGGAATCTATTTGCATTGAGCCGTTGAAAGCTAAATTTTTATTGTTCTTCGAACGGAAATGAAGTTGATATATCTTCCTTTCGTTCAGCGAAGTACTATCGGCCAGATAGTAGTTATAGTACACATTTCCGGAGTTCGACAAAGGACTTATAAAACTTTTGCCAAAAATACTTACAGCATTATCATAAAAATTCTGATCTGTATCAATTTCGCCTATCAACTTCAAAATTATTTTTTCGGTATCCGCAGTGGATGAAAAGATATTCTTTGTCTCCTCTTTTTTTGCCCCTGAAGATAAAATATAACGATTTTCGGCCATGTACAAAGGTAAGGTCAAGCTTGAATCGATCTGAGAAACGGCACCTTTTGATAACTGTTCGAAAATGCGCTTGTTCACCGAACGTTGATTGATTTTGCCGAGCAAGACAAGATTTTGCTCGCTTCGTTTGGATGAAAAAGAAGGATTTCTTGTCACATCGTTCACCTTTTTTTGCAGGCGGACTCTTTTCATAAGATCCATGGCCGGATTGGAGCCCGGCACTACAAAAACTTCCTCAAGCTGGTTGTTTTCCTCCTGCAATTCAACCTGAACACCCACACTTTGCCCCGGCTTAAGTTTCATTTCTTTCCGGCGGTAACCTACACACGAAAAAACAACAGTTGTTTCTTTTCCCTGCGTGCGCACCATAAAATATCCTTCTTCGTTCGATTTGACCCCAATATCGGTATTTTTAAAGAAAATATTTACATCCGGTATGGGACTTTTGTCAAGCGCATTCAGCACCTGACCTACAGCCAGTGTTTCCTGAGCATTTAATAACCCAGTGGCTACCATTAAAAGTAAGCCCAACAAAAAACATGTTATTCTTTTGAAATTCATTTATTTAATTTGATAAAACGTGTAAAAAACAGATAAAATAATCATTTTGAATGTTTATTCAGCGGGTGAAATTCCAGAATGGTATCGCGCAGAAAATGAACATCAATATGTGTATAAAGTTCGGTTGTAGTGATGGATTCGTGACCCAGAAGTTGTTGAATGGCTCGCAAGTTTGCTCCATTTTCCAATAGATGCGTTGCAAAAGAATGACGAAAAGTGTGCGGACTCACATTTTTACGAATGCCGGCCATGGCTGCTAACTCCTTAACAATCGTAAAAATCATTGCCCTTGTGAGTTTACCGCCGCGTCGATTCAAAAAAAGTACATCTTCACTCCCTTTCTTTACTCTTAGCAAATTCCGATCCACTTTCCATAATTCTATTTGCCGGATGGATTGTGGCGAAAGGGGAACGAGCCTTTGTTTACTTCCCTTTCCTTCTACCAACATATATCCTTCGGCAAAGTAAATCTTTGATAATTCGATATTTATAAGTTCCGAAACCCGTAAACCGGAGCCATAAAGTGTTTCGATGATGGCTTTGTTTCTTTGTCCTTCGGCTTTGGATAAATCTATGGCTTCAATAATACGGTCAATCTCCTTCACCGATAAAACTTCGGGCAATCGCAGCCCTGTTTTCGGACTTTCGAGCAATTCAGTAGGGTCATCATCTCTCTTGTTTTTATAAATCAGAAAATGATAAAACGAACGAATACTCGACAATACGCGGGCTTGCGAACGGGGATGAATGCCCAAACTGGCAATTTCGATGATAAAATCGCGTAAAATTTCGTTGCTTGCATCCTCGGCTTTTACATGAAGATCCGCCAAATAAGTCTCCAATTTTAATAAATCTCGTTCGTAAGCTTCAATGCTATTATCCGATAAAGCTTTTTCAAGTTTCAGATAAAGATGATATTCGTCGTTGAGCGATAGCATTTTATAAATTAAGTTGACGTATCGGTAGATTTAAAAAATAATTATGCAAAGATACAAAAAGAGCTTGTATAAAAAATTGACCTTCGAAATTGTATACAATAGAATTAAATAAAACCAACTTAAAAAAACATTATCATAGTGCTGTTCGTTTTTTCAGAAAACACTATTATTGAAATATCAGGCCTTCAGTCTATTGAAACTGGAATTGTCGAAAAAATACGATTCGAGAAAAAGGAATATAAATTCACGATTAAATTCTTTGGTCTGAAGCGAGATTGAAATTAATTACTATTTTTGCAAAAGAGAAAATAAACAATATGCCAGAAAAAGTAAAACTTCAGGAGTTGACAGAAGAGGAACAGATTCAAAACGAGTTTGATGCTTTGATTGAAGATTATAAGCACACCAATCACAAACAAAAGATTGAGCTGATAACCAAAGCATTCAACTTTGCAAATGTTGCTCACAAAGGGATTAAGCGACGCTCGGGTGAACCTTACATCATGCATCCGCTGGCAGTGGCTCGTATTGCTGTACGCGAAATAGGGTTAGGTTCAACTTCCATCTGTTCGGCCCTTTTGCACGATGTGGTTGAAGATACCGATTACACTGTTGAAGACATCGAAAATCTCTTCGGACCGAAAATTGCACACATTGTTGATGGACTCACAAAAATATCGGGTGGCGTGTTCAACGAAATTGCATCCGAGCAAGCCGAGAATTTCCGAAAGCTACTTCTTACAATGTCCGAAGATATCCGTGTTATTTTAATAAAAATAGCCGACAGACTTCATAACATGCGAACATTGGGCTCGATGCCTCCCGCAAAACAATACAAAATCACTGGCGAAACAAATTATATCTACGCTCCTCTCGCCCACCGCCTCGGGCTTTTCCGCATTAAAACCGAACTCGAAAATCTCTGCTTCAAATACGAACACCCCGAAACTTACTTTCTGATAGAAAAGAAACTTGCTGTCGACGAAGAAGCCCGCAATCAGTTTTTCAAAGAATTTTCAGGCCCTATCCGGCGCAAGATGGGCGAAATGGGCTACGAATTTTTCCTGAAAGAAAGAATTAAGTCGGTTTACTCTATCTGGAACAAAATGTCGACAAGGAATATCCCGTTCGAAGAGGTTTACGACATACTGGCGCTACGCATTGTTTTTAAACCAAAGCCCGGGATGAGCGAAAAAGACCAGTGCTGGATGCTTTATTCATCACTTACTGAAATTTACAAACCGCACCCTGAACGCATCCGCGACTGGGTGAGCAATCCCAAAGCAAATGGCTACGAAGCGCTTCACGTCACAGTTATGGGGCCATTCGGTCGCTGGGTCGAAATACAAATCCGCAGCGAGCGCATGAATGATATCGCCGAAAAAGGGCTGGCTGCGCACTGGAAATATAAAACAGGCGAATCCGACGAATCGTCGGAGCTCGACAAATGGATGAAAACAATCAAGGAATTGCTCGAAAATCCCGAATCGAATGCCATCGATTTTATGGATACTTTCAAACTGAACCTTTTTGCATCCGAAATTTTTGTTTTCACGCCTAAAGGTGAAATCAGAACCCTGGCATCGGGATCAACAGCGCTTGATTTTGCATTTGCACTCCACTCCGACCTTGGTATGCGATGTATCGGCGCAAAAGTAAATCACAAGCTTGTTCCGCTCAGTTATAAGCTAAATTCAGGCGATCAGGTTGAGATTTTGACTGCCAAAAAGCAAAGTCCGCAGCCCGAATGGATCGACTATGTCACCACCGCCCGGGCCAAAGCCAAACTGCGTTCCCATTTTAAAAAGGAAGAAAAAATGCTGATGATGAACGGTCAGAAGAAAATTGAAGAAGCACTTGCCGAAATCAATCTAAATCCTGAAAACGAAGTGATGGTTCGCATTATGAATCATTACAAATTCAGCCAGAAAAACTCATTGTACTTACAGGCCGGGAAAGGATTACTCAATCTGGAGGATATCGGTAAAGTGATATTCAAAACCAAATCGCAAAATTTATTTATCAAATATCTCAAAATGCCGTTTGGAGGCTCATCCGACAATAAAGCCAACAAAGCGCCAGCTATGGATCTTGTTCCGGCCAACAAAGTAGACCGCAAAAAAACATTTATTCTTTCGGAAGAAAATGCCGGAATTACCTACAAACTGGCCGACTGTTGCCATCCTATTCCGGGAGATGATGTGTTAGGCTATGTCGACGATTCCGAAATTGTTATCATCCACAAACGACAGTGTCCCACAACAGCAAAATTAAAATCTAATTTCGGCGAAAGACTCGTATCAGCACAGTGGAGTACACATAAAGCTCTTTCATTCATCGAAATTCTCGAAATTAAAGGAATAGATAAAAAAGGTGTAATGATAGAAATTCTGAAAGTTATTTCGGAAAAATACGGTGGCAATATAAATAAAATTAACATTGAAACCAATGCCGGTATTTTTATCGGACGGTTTTATATCTACGTTCACGATACCGAAGACATTGATATTCTTTGTAAAAACATAATGAGAATCAAAGAAATAAACTCGGTACAAAGAATACAGGAATAAAAAAACACCTTGAATTAAAATTATTATGCAAAAAACTTTTCTTCAGCTTATGGGCTTATTGTGCCTCAGTGTTATCTTTACTTCGGGTGCAACAAAAAAATCGGTTGCCAACTATCACGTAATTCCACTCCCAAATGAAATAATCGTTCAGAAAAATAAACATTTTATCCTCGATGAAAATGTAAAAATAGTATATCCTGCCAGCAATGAAAAAATGCAGAAAAATGCTAACTTTCTGAGTCAATACATCAAAAATCAGTGCGGCATTGAAATTAACACAACCACCGACAGTAAAACAAAAAAATCTATTGCACTTCGTTTAGATTTAGAATCGGCTGATCCCGAAGCTTATCGTATTGTGGTAAATCCTCAACAAATTATCGTTTCAGCCTCCACCGAAAACGGAATTTTTTACGGCATTCAAACCTTACGAAAATCAATCCTGACAGAAAAATCAACAACAGTGGAATTTCCGGCAGCCACGGTAAACGATGCTCCCCGTTTCCCATACAGAGGAATGCACCTTGATGTTGCACGTCACTTTTTCTCTGTCGACGAAGTGAAAACATATATCGACATTTTGGCATTGCACAATGTAAACACCTTTCACTGGCATTTAACAGATGATCAGGGATGGAGAATTGAAATAAAAAAGTATCCGCTGCTCACCGAAATTGGTTCGAAAAGAGCTGAAACTGTGATAGGTAGAAACACTGGCGTTTATGATGGAATTCCATACGGAGGCTTTTATACGCAGGATGAATGCCGCGAAATAGTGGCTTATGCAGCCGACAGGTACATCAATATAATTCCCGAAATTGACATGCCGGGACATATGTTGGGCGCATTAGAAGCCTACCCGGAATTAGGCTGCACAGGCGGCCCTTATCAGGTTTGGCGCATATGGGGAATTTCGGAAGATGTGTTGTGTGTTGGGAACGACAAGACTTTGAAATTTATAGAAGATGTACTTACCGAAATCATTGATGTTTTTCCGTCAAAGTACATTCATATAGGTGGCGACGAATGCCCTAAAACAAGCTGGAAAAAATGCCCTAAATGTCAGGCTCGCATCAAATCACTCGGCTTGGTAACCGACGAGCATCATACAGCCGAAGAACGTTTGCAGAGCTATTTTATGGCTTATGCCGAAAAATTACTCAACGATAAAGGAAGAAGTATTATTGGTTGGGATGAAATTTTGGAAGGCGGTCTTGCTCCCAATGCAACCGTAATGTCGTGGCGAAGCATGGAAGGTGGAATTGAAGCAGCAAAACTTCATCACGATGTGGTAATGACACCGAATTCGCACTTATATTTTGATCATTATCAAAGCATCGAAACTGAATTGGAGCCTTATGCCATTGGTGGATACAGTTCGGTCAGAAAAGTATACGAATGGGATCCGCTCCCCGCTTCGCTTACCGACGAAGAACAGAAACACATACTTGGTGCTCAGGCCAATGTCTGGACTGAATACATCGCTACATTTAAACATGTACAATACATGATATTGCCACGCCTGGCAGCACTTTGCGAAGTGCAATGGTCGAAACCCGAACAGAAAAACTACTTTAATTTTCTGAAACGCATTCCGAATCTTGTCGGGATTTATAAACTGAACAATTATAACTATGCACGCCATTTATTTGATGTTTCGGCTGATTTCACATCAAATCCTAAAGATGGAAGCGTTGATGTAAAATTATTAACGCTCGATAAAGCTCCTATTCATTATACGCTTGATGGCAGCGAACCCACACCATCGTCGGCTGTTTATTCTGATATTTTAAAAATCAAACAAAATGTTCAGCTTCGGGCAGTGGTTTTCAGAAAGCAGGAAGCAAGCAGAATGCTGAAAGATGAAATCCGGTTTAGCAAGTCCACATTAAAGCCTATTAAGGCACTACAGCCTCTGAACGAAAAATATATGTTCAATGGCATTACTACTTTGGTGGATGGGTTACATGGCAATAAAAACTACAAAACAGGCAGATGGATTGCTGTGTATGGCAATGACATGAATGCGCTGATCGATTTGGAAAAAAGCACAACGATACAGGAAGTAGCCATTTCAGTTTGTGTGGATAAAGGAGCATGGGTATTCGATGCACGAAGTCTTAGTATCGAAACTTCGGTCGATGGTGTAACATACAAACGGGTTGCCATGGAGAATTATCCACCAATGAAAAAAGACGATGCTAATGGCGTTATTGCGCATAAGCTTAGCTTCAGTCCCGTGGAAGCACGTTATGTAAAAGTAATGATCGGCTCGGAGCAATTTCTTCCCGACTGGCATAGCGGCAAAGGTTCTAAAGGATTTTTGTTTGTAGATGAAATCACTATCAATTAAAGCTTTGGATAAAAACATTGTAAAAAACCCTGAAAATCAAAATTGATTTTCAGGGTTTTTTACAATATTATTTACGGCTTATTTACTCGGCCGAGAATTTATAAACGCACCATTCGTCGTATTTCTGCCCGGGACGAAGTACCGGACTTGGGAAGAAAGGAATGTTGGCTGAGTTAGGAATGCTCTGCGTTTCGAGACAAATAGCATCCTGACGGTCGTAAATTTTGCCTTCTTTACCGGTTACTTTGTCAATCCAGTTACCGGTGTAAACCTGCACACCAGGCTGAGTAGTGAAAACTTCCATTTTACGACCACTTTCGGGTTCGTAAACCGTTCCGGCTAACACACAATCTCCTGCCTGAGCACGGCGAATACACCAATTGTTATCAATTCCCCAACCGGGAACAAAAACTTCATCGTCGATACGGTCACCTACAACTGTAGGTTCACGGAAATCGAACGGAGTACCTTCAACTTTACTTATTTCGCCCGACAGCGCAAATGAATCATCGAGCACCGTATAAAAATCAGCATTCAGCTGCATGACATGATTTTTGATAGTGCCATTACCAGCGCCTTTCAGGTTGAAATAAGAGTGATTGGTAAGCGCAATAATAGTAGGTTTATCGGTAGTAGCTTCGTAATGAATTTTTACCTCGTTGTCGTCAGACAAAGAATAGGTACAAGTTACTGTCAGATTCCCGGGATATCCTTCTTCGCCATCAACCGAAAGAAGTTCGAGCACAAGTTCCGTTTCGTTAGCTGAAACAACTGTCCATACTTTTTCGTTAAATCCATGAATACCACCGTGTAGCGAGTTTGTTCCATTATTAACAGGAAGCTGATATTCAACTCCATCGAGTGTAAATTTTCCATCTTTAATACGGTTGGCCACCCTGCCACATACAGCGCCAAAGTAGATTTCTTTTTCAATCACTTCGTTGAGCGTATCAAAAGCAAGTACCACATCGTCGAATTTACCGTTTTTGTCGGGCGCATACAAACGAATAATTTTTGCCCCGTAGTTGGTAATGTCTACCGACATCCCGTTTTTATTGAATAAAGTAAATAGCGATACGGGATTTCCGTCGAGTTCAATTTGTAATTCCTGAGCTGTTTTCATTTTTATTTTTAGTATTTAAATCATAAATATGCTTGTTTTCAGCATTTATTATGAGTAGAAAATTTTTTAATCGATTTTGCAGGCACCATCACCTATTTCGGCAATATAAAACTCGGGTTTGATACCAATCTTAGCTTCGTAAGCTGCGCCTACTTCTTTGATAAAAGTATCAATGGCTTCATCTTTTACCAACGAAACCGTGCAACCGCCAAAACCTCCACCAGTCATACGCGAACCAATCACTCCATCTATTTTCCATGCCTCTTCGGCCATGCAATCCAATTCAGGACCTGTCACTTCATAATCGTCGCGCAATGAAACGTGAGATGCATTCATCAGTTGACCAAAACTTTCGAGATCTCCCGCTTTCAGGGCTTTCACCGCATCGCTGGTGCGCTGCACTTCGCCTACTACGTGGCGAGCACGTTTGTGCGCTACCGGATCGGTAATTGCCGATTCAACTTCCTTAAATTTAGCTTCGGTAAGTTCTGCAAGGTATTTTATCGAAATCACTTTATTTAATTGTTCTACAGCCAACTGACATTGTGCAACGCGCGCATTGTAAGCTCCTGAATCCAATTTGTGAGGGCTGTGGGTGTTCGAGATCAATATTTTCACACCTTCAAGCTTCACCGGAACAAGTTCGAACTCAAGTGTGTCGCAATTGAGGTGAATAGCGCTGTCCTTCGCTCCGTTGGCCGAGGCAAACTGATCCATAATACCACAGTTGACAAGTGCAAACTCATGCTCCGCTTTCTGACCAATCTGAGCCAGTTCTGTTCTGTTGAAACCTGCCCCGAGTTGATCGTTGAAAGCGAATGCGGTAACCACTTCGAGTGCAGCCGACGAAGAAAGCCCTGCTCCGTTAGGAACATTTCCCCAGATAAGAAGATCGTAACCCTGCGTAATTTTGATACCACGTTTAACGAACTGAGCAATAACTCCCAATGGATAATTAGCCCACGATTTTTCGAGACGGGTAGTTAACTGATCGAAGCCGAGCGAAATAAGTTCAGGTTGATTAAGTGATTTAAAGTTCAGCACTTTTTTGTCGTTTTTTGCCAACAACAAATACGTTCCGAAACTTAATGCACATGGAAATACCGAACCACCATTATAATCGGTATGCTCACCGATAAGATTTACACGCCCGGGCGAAAAATAAACGGCATCGGCAGCCTTACCATAAGCCGATTCGAAAGCTGATTTTAATTCTTGAACTGTCATATTATATAAATGTTTATGTAGTTTAAATTTAAAGCACAAAATAACAAAAAAATGAAGGATCGAACAGAAAAGAAATTATGTTGTAAAGCATGTTTTGTTTCTTAAAAAAACGAATTAACTTTGCAATCAATAAATGATAATGTTGAACCTGATTTTTGTTAATAATGAAAGATCAATCCGTTAAAACATATATTGGTTTTGCCACTACAGGTACAGTCCTCACAATTGCGGGAGCAATATCTAAAATTCTGCAATTGAATATTTCGACACCTTGTTTTATTATTGGCTTTATTCTCATCATTTATACATGGATAATTACAATAGCCGATATACGAACAAAAGGAATTTACAATGCATCCTTTTGGTTAAAATCGATATTGATTTTCCCATATATCTGTCCGTTGATTTATTTAATTCAACGAAAAAGACTCACTCAACCCTGAAGCGCATCCAGCCAAACGATACAATCAGTTCATCAATTGCATAGTCGACCCGCTGATTTGCAACAGCGAAATTTCACACAGTTTTGTATTGTATTGTGCCTGTACAAGCCTTTCTTCGGCTTCGAGCAGGCTATTTTGCGCTTCGCGAAGTTCGATGCCTGATAAATCGCCTAATTTATAACGCTCAATTGCAATTTCGTAATTTTCAACAGCATTACTCAGGTTTTCGCGTTCGAGCGTGGTAAGCTGCATGTTGTTTTCGTAAGCCATCCAGATATTCGAAAAATCACTTTCAATACTTAACAACAATTCTTCGTTGGCAAGTTGCTTGTTTTCAATCTCTATTCTGGCATTTGTTTGCTCCCGGCTTCGGTTAAATCCATCAAAAAGCGTAAATCCTAGCGTTAGCCCAAGGTTCGATCCCAACTGATTTTGTTGCCTGTAAGCGTTATATTCATATCTGTTTTGCACATAACCATATCCGGCATTTAGTTTCAGGTAGGGATAATTACGGGATTTAGCTTGTTTCAAATCAATTGTTTTCAGCATTTTTTCTTTTTCTGAAAGCAAAATATAAATATTCGATTGAAGCGTTTTTTTCCAGAGTTGATCTTTCGAAAGCAATGCATTGAATACAATGGCTGTGTCGGTCACCGAAATTTGCTCTTCCACGTTTTTGAGTGCCATAAGCTGATTGAGTTTAACGCGACTAGAAAAAACAACTTCTTTCTGACGAATGAGCTTCGAGCTGTCGGCATTAAAATCGACTTTTGCCTGCTGTAAATCAAGTCGCGACATAGAGCCGATATTGTAACGTGCCTCTACAATGCGCAGACGCTCTTTGGATAGGCGAACAGCCGACTTAAGATTGTTTAATTGTATATTTTGATGAACATAATTGAAATATTCCGACGAAATACCGGCAATAAAATTTTCGACATTCAGCAACATATTAAGCTCACCAATCTGCTGAAGCTGTTTCAATTTCGAATAGTTGGTTTGCACCCTGAAACCTTCAAAAACAGTCCAGTTAAGATTCACGCCTGCATCGAAAGCCGAATTGTTTACATTGTTGTTCTTCACAATTGCACTTCCATCGGCAGGGATTTGCTCTACATTGTTTAATCTTTGACTGTAGGTGGAATTAAGGCTTACAGTAGGCAAAAAACCGGCATTGCCAATCGTCATATTATTATCGGCAATTTTTTGTTCATTCTTACTTATTCTGATCTGATAATTTTGCTCAAGCCCAGTTTTGATACACTGTTTCAGGTCAAAACTTTGCTGAGAAAAAACAATAAAAGGGTTGAGAAGTAAAATCAACATCCCTTTTGTTCGTATCAATTTACAGATACGTATATTTGTTAAGTATTTCATTTTCAAAATTAACTCTTATATATTAACCCTAATTATTTGCCTACATTTCGATTGGTCGAAACAAACATATACATTGCCGGAACAACAAACAAAGTAAGAAAAGTTGAAACAAGCATTCCTCCAATTACTGCCACACCCATGGCCACACGACCGTTAGCGCCTTCGGCACTTGCAAAAGCCAGTGGTAACAAACCCAGAATAGTTGAGAAACTTGTCATTAAAATAGGGCGTAAACGCTGCACCGAAGCTCCGATAATGGCCGATTTTTTATCAATTCCATCTGCCTGTCGCTGATTAGCAAATTCCACAATCAAAATCCCATTTTTAGCCACCAAACCAATTAGCATAATAATACCAATCTGGCTGAAAATATTCATGGTTATATTTCCGAAATACATAAACACCAATGCTCCTGCCACAGCCAACGGCACCGTAAACATAATGACAAACGGATCTTTAAAACTTTCGAACTGAGCAGCCAAAATCAAAAAGATAAGCACCAGCGCCAACACAAAAGCAAACAAAAGGCTCGATGAACTTTCGCGGAAATCTTTCGAATCGCCCGAGAGTGCAGTACGGAAACTGTCGTCGAGAGTTTCTTTTGCAATGCGATCCATCTCATCCAAACCCACACCAATTGTAACGCCGGGAGCAAGACCTGCCGATACTGTGGCCGAATTAAACCTGTTGTAACGATACAGCTGTGGTGGTGCAACTGTTTCTTTCAGCTCTACCAAATTATCCAGCTGAATCATATTGCCTTGGTTATTTTTAAGATAAACCGATTTTAAATCAAGTGGTGTATTGCGTTGCTGACGGTTAATTTCACCCAAAATCTGATACTGTTTTCCGTTCATATAAAAATAACCCATACGCTGTCCGCTCAGGGCATATTGAAGCGTTTGGCCAATGTCCCGGGTACTCACACCCAGCAACGAAGCTTTATCTCTGTCGATTACAATGCGGGTTTCAGGTTTTGTAAATTTCAGGTTCACGTCGGACATTTGAAACATTGGACTCTGACGCACTTTATCCATAAAAGCCGGGATAAATTCCTGTAATTTTTCGATGTTAGGCGCTTGCAAAACGTACTGAATAGGCATACCTGAACGTCGTCCACCAAAAGTAGACTGTTGTTGTACAAAAGCACGTGCCTCAGTCATATGCCTCAGGTTTTTGGTTAAACTATCCGCTATTTGCGTTTGATTCCGTTCCCTTTTATCAATATCAGGAAGAATGATCCTGATCATACCGAACCCACTTCTCGAAATTACAATATTTGATTCCCGCTCAGGAACTACTCTATCAGCTATCTGCGAAATTTCATCATTATAATCTCTTAAAAATTCGTAAGTTGCACCTTCAGGACCCGATGTTCTGATCGTAATTTGTGAACGATCCTCGAGCGGTGACATTTCGGATGGAATCACATTCCAAAGCACAATAATTAAAACAATTGTAATACCGATAATAGGAAAAGCAGCTGATTTATGACGAATAAACGATTGAAGCATTTTATCATAAAAATTATTCATTCCGCTGAAAAACGGCTCCGTTTTCCGATAAATCCAGTTGTAATGCTCGGTTCTTTTCAGCAATTTAGAAGCCAACATGGGCGTAAAAGTCAATGCTGCAAAAGACGAAATGACCACCGATCCCGAAATAACGATACTAAATTCGCGGAAAAGGCGCCCGGTCATCCCTTCGAGAAAAACAATAGGAAAGAAAACGGCGACAAGGGTAATTGTAGTTGATATTACAGCAAAGAATATCTCTTTCGAACCTTCGATACCAGCTTGCTTGGGCGACATTCCTCTTTCTATTTTAAGGTATATGTTTTCGGTCACCACAATGGCATCGTCCACCACCAGGCCTACCGAAAGCACAACGGCCAACATCGATAACACATTGATAGAGAATCCGGCCAGGTACATAATAAAAAACGCTCCAACTAGCGAAATGGGAATAACAGCAACAGGAATCAGGGTTACACGCCAGTCGCGCAGGAAGACGAAAATAATGATAATTACCAACAGGAAAGCAACATAAATGGTTTCCTCTACTTCGGAAATAGAAGCGCGGATAAATTTGGTATTATCAAAAGCAATGTCCACTTTTACATCTTTTGGCAAGTCTTTTTTCAATTGTTCGAGTCGGATTTTCACTTCATCGGCAATCTGAATCTGATTGGCGCCGGGCTGAGGAATAATAACTGTACTCACCATTGGCTGTCCGTTGCGTTTTAAGATATTCTGACGATTTTCAGCATCCAGTTCCGCTTTTCCAATATCGCCAAACCTGACAATTCTGAATTTATCTTCCTTGATTATTAAATTATTAAAATCTTCGGGAGTCATCAATAAACCTAGAGTACGAATGGACAAGGAAATTTTATCACCCTCAATATTCCCTGATGGTAATTCCACATTTTCTTTATCAACAGCATTTTTTACATCCATAGGCGTAATGCCGTATGCAGCCATTTTCGATGGCTCAAGCCACAAGCGCATTGAATAACGGTTTTCGCCCCAAATGCCTACCGAACTCACATTCTGAATGGTTTGCAAGCTTTCCTTGATTGTAAGTTCGGCTATTTCAGTCAGTTCGAGCAACGAACGAGTGTCGCTCTGCACTGTGATTTGAATAATCGGGTCGGCATCGGCATCGGCTTTCGAAACTGTTGGTGGATCGCAATCGCGCGGAAGGAAACGTTGGGCCCGCGAAACTTTATCGCGCACATCGTTGGCAGCTGTTTCCAAATCGACACTCAACTCAAACTCTACAGTGATACGCGAAAATCCCTGACTACTTTGGCTCGTGAGCGATCGTATGCCCGGAATTCCGTTAATATTCTGCTCGAGCGGCTCCGTAATCTGATTTTCGATGATGTCGGCATTGGCACCCGGATACGAAACCTCTACTGTAATAATCGGGTTATCAACACTTGGAAACTCGCGAACGCCCAGGTAGCTGTAACCGATAAGTCCCAGCAAAAGAATTATCAGCACAAATACTGTGGCTAACACCGGTCGTTTTATACTTAGTTCGGATATATTCATTTTTTAAAGTCTAAATAAAATTGTAACTTATTTATTATAAAACAATTAAATAAAATGAGAATTATAATCTTATTTTAGTTTATCAATTTTAACCGGCATTTCGTCGCGCAACTGCATAACACCTGTCACCAGTAAAGTATCGCCTTCCACAAGCCCATCGGTAATTTGAATGGCTGAAGCCGTTCTGGTTCCTTTTTTAAGCTCTACCTGTTTTGCTTTTCCATTTTTATAAATAAATGCTATATCGCGACCCATTTCGGCTACGATAGATAAACTTGGAACTACAATCGCATTTTCGGTTTCATCAAGCACAATTTCGATGGTTGCAGAATGCCCGGGTTTTAACTTTCGGTCGGAATTTTGATAACGTGCACGTACCTTGAGCGATAAAGTATTTTCGTCCAACTGCGATTCAAGGGCATAAACAATTGCCTTATAAGTGTTTTTATCGTTTTCAATTCTAAAATCGAGTTGAGTGCCTTTTCTTATATCATTGGCCTGTTTTTCGTTCACCGAAAATTCGATTTTCAAAGGAGATATTTTTGTGAGTTTGGACACAATGGTGCTGGGCGACGCATAAGTTCCTTCGCTTACCAAACGTAAACCCAACACGCCATCAAAAGGAGCACGCAGTTCGGTTTGCGCAATGCGGGCTTTGGCAAGTTCTATATCAGCTTTCAACTTTTCAAGTTCGGTGGCTACCGATTCGTAAGCTTCCTGGCTGACTGCATCTTTGGCCAACAGGGATTTTTGACGAAATACACGTTCCTGCGCCAGCGGCAATTGAGCTTCCAGTTTTTTAAGTTCAGCCTGCAAAGGTTTGTCGTTCACTTTGGCCAACAATTCACCTTTTCGAACTGCATTACCTTCGGAGAAATAAATCTGTGTAATTTTTCCTGATGTTTCGAATGACAAATCTACCTCCTCGTCGGGAATCAACAGACCTTTGGTTCTGAATATGTTTGTTAATTTTTCCTTTTTTATAATGAGGGCATCCACTTGTAAAGCCTGTTTTTTACCGGGCATTTCACGTTTTTCAATAGCAGGACCATCGCTGCCCGACATCATTTTTTTTATTTTCGGATAAAATATCATTCCAACCATAAGCAAAACTATGGCTATAAGTAAAATAATTTTTGTTGATTTTTTCATCAGTCTATCATTTTTTTTCAGTTCAATACGAATTTCAGATCTTAAAAAATAAAAAAACACATTATGTACAGCTCGTAAAGTTAGTTATAAAAGTTTTGAATCGTCAAATAATCAATCTTCTATTTAGTTTTATTGACAAAAAAAAGGTGCAACAAAGCACCTTTTAAAATTTAATTCCACGCATTTTACTTATCAAAATCCGATTTTGTGTGCGATCCATCGCAAAATGGCTTGTTTTTACTCAACCCGCAACGGCACAAATGCGGATCTTTCACCGTTTTTTCTTCACCCGAAGGCATCACAATTTTAAATTCTCCAGAAAGAAGATAAGGGCCACCTTTGTAGACCTTTATCAATGAGTTTTCTACATTTTCCATATGAATATTTATTTGTTTGTTAGTAATATACTAACATTCTGGAACTCTATAATGTTTTCAATTTAAATACAAAGACAAAACGCTGTTTCCCTTTTTTCACATAAAAAGCATATTTAAGTTTCCACTGTTTCAAATTAACTATTCTTCACAAAAACTCAAAAAAAAACCTGTTCTGATGACTTTAAAATTCAATTTAATGCTTTATTATCAATTTGAAAACGAAGATTTTTAATGTTGATTAAATCAATGTTTTTTTGTAGTTTTGTATCCCATAATCAAACGAAAAAACGGAATATGGAACGCAAGAAAATAAAAAAAGCTTTAGTCTCTGTTTATCACAAAGATAAACTCGATGTTATTATCAAAAAACTATTTACCGAAGGTGTTGAATTTATTTCTACCGGAGGGACTAAATCTTTTATAGAATCGCTTGATATTCCGTGTAGTGCCGTTGAAGACCTCACTGGTTATCCATCAATTTTAGGAGGAAGAGTTAAAACTTTGCATCCAAAGGTTTTTGGAGGAATTCTTTCGCGTCGTGACTTGGCAAAGGACAATGAACAACTCGAGACTTATGAAATTCCCGAGATTGATTTAGTCATCGTCGATTTATATCCTTTCGAAGCCACAGTTGCAGCCGGAGCCGACGAGCCTACCACCATTGAAAAAATAGATATCGGCGGAATTTCCTTGATTCGTGCTGCAGCCAAAAACTTCAAAGACGTTGTGATTGTAGCTTCGCAAGATCAATATGAGCCATTCATGGAAGTACTTGTTGGCAATGGAGCACAAACCACTCTGGAAGAACGTCGTTGGTTTGCAAAAGAAGCTTTCGCAGTTTCTTCGCAATACGATTCAGCTATTTTCAACTATTTCGATGGAGATGAAAAATCAGCTTTCCGCTTGAGCGAAAACAATGCTAAAACCCTTCGCTATGGCGAAAACCCACATCAACGTGGTGTGTTTTTTGGCAAATTCGACGATATGTTCGAACAGCTACAGGGAAAAGAAATTTCGTACAATAACCTGCTCGATATTGATGCAGCCGTTAATCTGATCAACGATTTCGACGATATTACTTTTGCAATACTAAAACACAACAATGCCTGCGGAATTGCTTCGCGTCCGGTATTGGTGGATGCATGGAACGCTGCTTTAGCCGGTGATCCGGTTTCGGCTTTTGGTGGAGTTTTGATTACAAACGCCATCGTCGACCGTGAAACGGCCATCGAAATGAATAAAATATTCTTCGAAGTGGTGATTGCACCAGACTACGATTTGGATGCCATAGAAATACTAAGCCAAAAGAAAAATCGCATTATCCTTATACTTAAAAATGCAAAAATCCGTTCTCAACAAGTACGCTCTTTACTGAACGGCGTATTGATGCAGGACAAAGACATGCATACAGAGTTGGCCGAGGACTTCAATGTTGTCACCGAAAAATCGCCGACAGAAATTGAAATCGAAGATTTGATTTTTGCAAATAAAATTGTAAAACACACCAAATCAAATGCAATTGTGCTTGCAAAAAACAAACAACTGTGTGCCAGCGGTGTAGGACAAACTTCGCGCGTCGACGCATTGGTTCATGCTATCGAAAAGGCCGATGCCTTCCATTTCGATTTACAGGGAGCTGTTATGGCTTCCGATGCCTTTTTCCCATTCCCCGACTGCGTACAAATTGCAGCCGAAGCAGGAATTACTGCTGTCGTTCAGCCCGGAGGTTCGATCAACGACAGTAAATCTATCGATACCTGTAACGAAAAGGGACTTTCGATGGTGACAACAGGATTCAGACATTTTAAACACTAATAAAGCGGATTAAAAATTGTAAAATACGCTTAGTAAACGACTTAATAAATTACTAAAATACGAAATTAATAAATATGGGACTATTTTCATTTACACAAGAAATAGCTATGGATTTGGGTACCGCCAATACAATTATTATCTATAACGATAAAATTGTAGTGGATGAACCATCTGTAGTAGCACTGGATAAACGAACCGACCGACTGATCGCCATTGGCGAAAAGGCGCGTCAAATGCAGGGAAAAGAAAATGAAGGTATCCGCACCATCCGCCCTTTGCGCGATGGAGTGATTGCCGACTTCTTCGCTGCCGAATTAATGATCAGGGGAATGATTAAAATGATTCCTACCAAAAACCGATTGTTTTCTCCAAGCCTTAAAATGGTGGTTTGTATCCCGTCTGGAAGTACCGAAGTTGAAATTCGTGCCGTACGCGACTCGTCAGAACATGCTGGCGGACGCGAAGTGTACATGATTTATGAACCTATGGCAGCAGCTATCGGGATTGGGATTGATGTGGAAGCTCCTACCGGATGTATGATTGTGGATATAGGCGGTGGAACTACCGAAATTGCTGTAATTTCGCTGGGCGGTATTGTTTCGAACAAATCAATACGTATTGCAGGAGACGATTTAACCCTCGATATAGTAGAATACATGGGGCGTATGCACAACATTAAAGTGGGCGAACGTACTGCCGAATTAATCAAAATAAATGTCGGGGCTGCACTTACCGATCTGGAAGATGCTCCTGAAGATTTTATAGTGCGCGGCCCAAACCGCATGACAGCTTTGCCAATGGAAGTACCGGTTTCGTACCAGGAAGTGGCTCATTGTCTCGAAAAATCTATTTCGAAAATTGAAGCAGCCATTCTGAGTGCACTGGAACAAACTCCGCCCGAATTGTATGCCGACATTGTTGAAAAAGGAATCTATCTTGCCGGCGGAGGTGCTTTGTTGCGCGGACTGGACAAACGACTGACAGACAAGCTGAATATTCAGTTTCACATTGCTGAGGATCCGTTGCGTGCCGTTGCCCGTGGAACAGGAATTGCATTAAAAAATGTAGATAAATTTTCCTTCCTGATCCGTTAAAAAAAGAATAATTTTTACAAACGGTGGGTGTAAGACAATGTTAAATTATTAATCTTATGCTTACCGTTTTTTTTAAGCTGCATGAGAAACCTTTTCAATTTTTTGATACAATATAGCGTACTGATTTTATTTCTGATTTTAGAAGTAACTTCAATTTTTCTGGTTGTCAGCAATCAGGGATATCAAAAAAGTGTGTTTCTTTCATCGAGCAATACCGTGGTTTCGGGCATGTATCAGGTAAGTAATTCGGTAGTGGAGTTTTTCAAACTTAGTGCTGCCAACGATAACCTATCGGAAGAAAACACAGCGCTTAAAAACGAAATTATACTACTCAAAAATGAACTAGCTACGCTTGAACCTCACCAAAAAGATTCAGTTCATTTTCGTATTCCTCCCGAAATGGAGTATGAATTTATTTCGGCAAAAGTAATCAATAATTCCACCAATAAGCTGCAAAACTATATCACCCTCAACAAAGGGCTTAGAGATGGTATAAAAGTGGACATGGGCGTGGTGAGCGATGAAGGTGTGGTAGGGATTGTAAAAGTTGTTTCCACAAAATATGCAGTTGTGATACCTGTATTGAACGAAAAAATTAAAATTAACTGCAAATTTAAGAAGAGTAATTACAGCGGACCACTACAGTGGTCGGGCGAAGACTACCGCTATGCTAACCTGAAAGATATTGCCCGCCATGTAGAATTTTCGCTGGGCGATTCGCTGATAACAAGTGGATTTACAAACACTTTCCCTGAAGGAATTCCTGTTGGAACCATCGAAGATTTCAAGATCAAAGAAAGCGATGCCTATTATAATATAAAAGTAAAGCTTGCTGTTAATTTCCGTACACTTTCGCATGTTAAAGTAATCAACTACAAAAATTTTTACGAACAACAAACTATAGAAAAAGTAGCTGAAAAATAATATGTTATCATTAATTCAAAACATATTTTCTTTTATAGTACTGATACTTCTGCAAGTATTAGTACTGAACAATGTCCAGTTCCTTGGGTTTTTAAATCCCTACATCTATATTCTTTTTATTTTATCGTTGCCTGTAAAATTTCCACGCTGGATTACCCTGATTCTAGGTTTCGTTTTGGGCTTGATAATTGATATTTTTTCTAACACCATTGGAATCCATGCTTTTGCTACTGTGCTGATTGCATTTTTCAGAGCCGGTATAATAAAACTTTTTATCTCCATCGAGGAAGGTAGCAATCCTATACCTTCGTTCCATTCATTCGGAGTTGGCGCCTATATTAAGTATGTTGTGTTTATGGTTATGCTTCACCACACAAGTTTGTTTCTGCTCGAGGCTTTTTCATTTCAACTGAACTGGATGACCTTACTCAGAATTCTGTTAAGCTCATTTGTTTCAATCTTGCTTATTTTAGGAATACGCTCTTTCAACAAAAGATAAATTATGATTAACGACACACTTCAAAACAGAAGATACGTGATTGCCATTATCATGTCGATTGTTATTGTTGTGTATATTCTGCGCCTTTTCTCTATCCAGATTATTGAATCGAAATACAAAGAAGGTGCTGAAAGTAATGCTTTTCTGAGAAAAACACAGTTTCCTCCACGCGGACTTATTTACGATCGAAATCACACGCTTCTTGTGTACAACAAACCGGCTTATGATATTACGCTTATCATGAGAGAAATATACGATTTGGACACCTTGTCTTTTTGCCGTGCACTCAACATCGACAAGCAGTTCTTTATCAATCGAATTGCCGAAATAAAAGACCGAAAAAAGAATTATGGTTATTCTTCGTATACTCCGCAAATTTTCATGACTCAGCTCAACATTGAAGACATTGCCACCATACAACAATCGATGTACAAATATCCAGGATTTTACATTCAAAACAGAACGTTGCGTGAATATTCATTTCCGAATGCTGCCCATGTATTGGGTAATATTGGCGAAGTTTCGCAAAAACGAATTGAAAGTGATGACTATTATAAACCAGGTGATTACGCAGGAAGAGATGGCATAGAATACACCTACGAAAAAACATTGCGTGGGGAAAAGGGAGTTGAAATATTGTTGCGCGATGCAAAAGGAAGAATAAAAGGAAAATATGACGATGGAAAAAAAGACATCGCCCCAAAAGCGGGTGAAAATATCACGCTTACTATCGACATGCAGCTGCAAATTCTGGGCGAAAAACTGATGAAGGGAAAAGTGGGAAGTATTGTTGCCATCGAACCATCCACCGGCGAAATCCTGGCTATGGTTTCAAATCCGGGTTTCGATCCCTCAATACTCGTGGGACGCCAACGTTCGAAAAACTATATGTCGCTTTTGCGCGACCCTACCCGACCGTTGATGAACCGTGCAACACAGGCATTGTATTCGCCTGGTTCAGCTTTCAAAACAATACAAGCCCTTGTGTGTCAGGAAATGGAAGGAATAACAGACAAAACACTTTTTTCGTGCAACGGACCCGGTTCTACACCCATAAAATGTACTCACCATCATGGTTCTCCGGTAAGCTTGCTGAATGCCATCGAACAGAGCTGTAACCCTTATTTTTGGCACGCCTTCAGAAGCACCATTGAAAAAGATGGATATGGAAAGAAAAATTTAATCTTCAGAACCAATTATGATGAGTGGGTGGATCGCGTAAAAAGTTTTGGTTTAGGCGAAAAATATACCGATGGAGATCTTTATGAACAATCGAGGGGCTATATTCCAACTCAGAAATTTTACAATAAAGTGTACAAAGCCGAAACCGGTTGGAGAGCCATTACAATTCGCTCCAATTCTATTGGCCAGGGTGAAATACTAACCACTCCATTACAATTAGCTAACTCAATGGCTGTTATTGCCAACGAAGGGTTCTACATCACCCCTCATCTTAACAAACACGACAGCATGCTTACTAAAGTACACAAAGCAAAAGTTGACAAAAAGTATTTTCCGATCGTGAATGAAGGAATGTGGAGGGTTTTTGAATACGGAACCGGCAGGCATTACAAAATTCCCAACACAAGTATGTGTGGAAAAACAGGGACCGTACAAAATAATCACGGAAAAGACCACTCTTTATTTGTAGGTTTTGCTCCACGCGAAAAACCAAAAATCGCCATTGCTGTTGTAGTCGAAAACGCAGGATTCGGTGCCACATGGGCAGCTCCTATCTCAAGTTTAATGATGGAACAGTACTTGTATGGAAAAATTGAACGCACGGATTTATTAGAACGAATGACAACTTCAGTAACCAACGCCAATGTCAAAGAACGTTAGTATGAAATATTCATTAGACTGGACGACAGTATTTTATTACGTCGTATTGGTCTTTATGGGTTGGATCAGTATATATGGTGCAAGTTACGACTTTGATCAAACCAGTATCCTGGACTGGGATCAGCGCGCCGGAAAACAATTTGTGTGGATACTTACAGCTTTTGGGTTGGGCGGCATGTTATTGCTCATCGACTACAAAATGTATAACTTCTTTGCATACTTTATCTATGGATTCACCATAGTACTATTGATAATAACAATTTTCGTTGCTCCTGACATTAAAGGTTCACGTTCCTGGCTTGTGATCGGGCCGGTTAGTTTCCAACCGGCAGAGTTGGCCAAAATGGCTACTTCGCTGGCACTGGCGCGCTTTATGAGCTCATATAATTACAAATTGAAGAACTGGAAGGATCTTATTCCTTTGTCGTTTTTCATTTTGCTTCCATTTTTACTTATTATTTTACAGAAAGAAACCGGATCGGCATTGGTTTTCATCGCATTCCTGTTGATGCTCTATCGCGAAGGAATGAACGGAATAGTGTTATTGATCACTGTTTTAGCAGTTGCTTTATTTGTTGTTGTTATTAAATACAGCACTGTTACTTTGTTTATGGGCCAAGCCACACTTGGAATAGTATTGTCCATGGCCATTCTTTTGTTGATTCAGTTTGTTTATTCATTTTTTATTGCCCGCAACACTAAAGAAGCACTCTATCTTTTAGCTGGCACAGCCGGTATACTACTGATTTCGTATATTTTCAGTATCTGGTTCATCATTAATTTTAATTATGTCGCCCTGTTTATTGTAGTTGCGTCTTGTCTGTATTGGACCTACCTTGAATTGTTTTTTCGTTTCAAAAAGTACTGGATGCTGATTTTGATTACATTAGGCGCTGCCGTTTTTTGTTTTTCATCCGATTATTTTTTCGAAACAGTATTAGAACCACATCAACAAATACGTATTAAAGTACTGCTTAACATGGAAGATGACCTTCACGGTGCAGGATATAATGTAAATCAATCAAAAATTGCTATTGGTTCGGGTGGATTGTGGGGAAAAGGATTTTTGAACGGAACACAAACCAAACTGAAATATGTGCCCGAACAGGATACTGATTTTATTTTTTGTACCGTTGGCGAAGAACATGGATTTTGGGGATCGACACTTGTTTTGGTGATTTACTGGTTGCTGTTAATGCGCCTTTTGAAGATCGCCGAACGACAGCGCGAAAGCTTCAATCGTATTTATGCCTACTGTGTAACGAGTATTTTCTTTTTTCACCTGATGATCAATATTGGCATGGTGCTTGGAATAATGCCCGTTATCGGCATTCCTTTGCCTTTTTTCAGCTACGGAGGCTCTTCGCTATGGGGTTTTACCATTTTGCTATTTATCCTGCTCAGACTCGACGCATCGCGGTTGGAAAGAATGAGGTAATCGCTACACTAAAACTCCCATCGTAACATAAACCGAACATCGCTTTTCCTGTTTCCTTTTATTTCTTCCTTCCCGGAACTTATGCTTTCGCGGCCGTCGGCATAAACTGTCTGTGCGAACTTACACCAGAGCGAAATGCTGTTGGTCAGGTCATATTTCAAATTCAAATAATACCGACTTCCCTTGCCGTAGTACATTGGTATTGCAAAAGCATACAGAATATCTTTTTCGTATGAATAGAAACGGTTGTCGTAGTCGACGGCATCAAAAAACTGATACCTCACATCTACCGTTAAAGGTAAATTACTAAAGCTGTAGGATACATCCTGCAAGGCTGTAACTCCATATTTATAACCAGAATTCCCTTTTTCTGTCATGTTTCCTTCAATAATATTGCGGCAGCTGAAGCCACGATAAGAATAGCTCAGTTGGTACCGAAATGATGCCTTCTGCAAAGGAACTATCAAAGCCATAACATCTTCGCTATTGGAAGCATTTTCAAACTTTTCTTCGTACTTTATTCTCCAAAACATTGATAAATCTTTCCGGGACATAAAATCAAGCTGACACAGATAGTCCTGTCCCAACGAAGGTGCATCTACACCAAATCTTGGCCACTGAAAACGATAACTGTCGGCATAAGCTGCAATTTTCCATCTTTTATACGGTCGTATTTCTGCTCCCAAATAAATACCACTCTCGTTGTTCACCCTGCTGCTTTCCGAAAAGGTGTTCGCGTAAAAAGTATCATATTCAGGAGAAAAATAACGTTGTAAAATAACAACACTTACCTGCGAATGGGGCGAAAAAGATAAACCGTTAATTGTAGCCATCGACCATTTTTCGGAGACAGCAGTTTCTCCGAAAAAATTAAATTTATGCCATCTTGCCCTATAATTTATCCCAGCCGACGACTGCTTATTCCCAGCAAAATAAAAATGGTTATAGGTGCTGATTTCTGGAATTAAGCTTTGATTCAGCCGTGTTTGAACGAGCGTAAAACCGACTTGTGTGTTTCTGAACATTAAAGAAGCATTCAATCCTGCTATTTGCTCATTTACAGTTGCTTTCTTTTCGAATTCAGCTGGCGTTCTGTGTAGTCCGGTTTTGTAAATACTCTGAAAATTACCACTAACCGTATCGGCATCAATATTTCTGTTTGAGTAAAATGCGGTCAAATCAATTTTGCCGAACTTTATTGTTGCTCCTAAACCCCTAAAATAGCTGCTTTCGTTGGTCGAACTGTATTTTTTAAGACCACTTCCGACAGTGTTGATTTTTAAAACATAAGACGACTTGCCCATACCAAAAGCCGATCCTAGTACAAGCCCCTGACCAAAAGAGGCGCGAAAATCGCCTACAACTATAGTTTTAAAACCTGCAATATCGTTCAGTTGCGCATGAAACGAATAAAAATCGTAACCTTTGTGCATGTTTCCTGAAAATTGTTCGCCGGCATCTTTTTCCATTGTCAGCCCGACCTTAATTCTGTCTTTGAATCTGTATTGATATTTAACGGAGTTATACAAAGAAGATCCAAGATAAGCACTTTCTGCTTCATCCTGAATAGATTGATATCCGGCTTTAGGTTCAATACCTTTATCAAATCTTAATAATACCTGATTTTTACCGTATTTCAACAAATCATTCTTGTAAATTTTCTTCGTTATTAGTTGACTTTCTCCTAACAGCACAAAAGGTAGCATCCTGCGGATATCCGTCATGTCGAGGCCTTCAACCAATTGCAATTCAAAAATACTGTTGAATGACCCAAAACTGTACCTATAACTTAAAATATTTTCAATCTGTATATCCGACAAGAAAGGAAGTTTTTCGAGCTGTTCTTTGGTGGCTGAGTTAAGAACAATAGGACTCTCAGTCAATTCCATTAACTCTTCGTAAAAAGTTTCAAAATCCATTTCTTCCTCTGTTTCGGCAGAGTATTGTTCAAAGATATCGGCAATAAACTGATCACTCACAATTGTTTTGTCCTGTGCTTTTAAATCCATTAAAAGCAGGCAAATCAATGCTACCAACTGTAAGGCCACCAACTTCATAACAACAAATAAATGTTACTTATTTTTTTTGATAAAATATCGTACAGAAGCCATCGAAACTAAACCAAGTAATGGATGTAGTTCGGTATTTAAATTGAAAGAGAAAGAAGCAAAATCGGTACTGAATCCAAAACAAGGAACAAGATAATCGATGTGATATGCTCCTGCTTTTACAGTAAGAAAATTGAGCAACGAGTACTCGGCACCAAGCGCTGTTCTGAAGCTACTACTTATTTCCTTATCTACCTGTGCTTTGAAATTCAGTTCGGGCGATAAATAATACTCAACACCCAGACTAAAAACAGAAGGTATCCGTTTAGAAGTATCGACGGATTTTATGATTGATTGAAAAGGATTGAACGTAGAAAAACCCAAATGAAAATCTGGAGTAAGGCTGGCGTTCAATCCTATCTGAGGGAAAAAAGCACCGTAATACTTATCTGATGCAGCAAAGTAAGCTGCGAAATAATCGAGCTGAACGCCAAGCGAAAACTTATCGGAAAAGTTACGTGAAAAACCAATTCCTAACATAATTTCGTTGTAAAGCGAATAGCCGGAATAAGAAGCTGAAATACCTGTGCTGATAAGCCTTGAGGGAAGGACAAAATCGATACTTTTAGTTGATAATTCTGAAAGAAAATAGCGGTTCTCATACTGAAAACCAAAGTTCATAGCCGATGTAAAAGCAATGCCCGATGGATTACTAAATGCGGACCAATGTCGGGAATCGGCCACCGACGCATTGGCAACAGCTGTGGTTGTGGGAACAATGGGAGCTACCTGAGCCACAGCAAATACAATTTCAGAACACAAAAAGAAAAAAATGGTTAATTTTTTCATTTTCAGCTGATTTAAGTATGATTACTGTAAATACAAAACCATTAGAAATAATAAGTTGGCTCAAAAATAAACAATGTATTGATAATAAAATGCATTCTTCAAAAAAAAATTATATTTTAGTGGTATATTTTTTTATATAAAGACGTTATTTAATAATAAAAAGCAAATAAAATTGATTTTATTATATATTAGCTTATTTATTCAATATGAAGTCGTCTTGACTTTTCGAGGAGGGAACAATATTTAAAAGAAGG
>CAYMHE010000005.1:0-69341 GCA_964390175.1 uncultured Paludibacter sp. | reverse complement strand
ACTTCCGAACCATCAACGAAGTGGATTTCTCTACTGCCGATTACGTGCTTATCAACGGTGTGCTATGGGCTACCCGTAACTTAGACGTTGGTGGCGGCTTCGTGGCTAATCCCGAAAACTATGGTGCACTCTTTCAGTGGGGGCGCAAAGCCGATGGTCACGAAAGCCGAGCAAGTTCCATCACAACTACCCTTGCCACCACCGACAACCCCGGTCATGGCAACTTTATCTTTGCTACATCATTTCCTAACGATTGGCGAAGTACCCCAAACAACGCTCTTTGGAACGCCGGTACAGAAACTACTCCCGTTAAAGCTGCCAACGACCCCAGCCCGACAGGTTACCGTGTACCGACAGCTACTGAGCTATTAGCACTACTCGATTACTATAAAGTAACGAACGAATGTACGACTCTGAACGGTGTTAACGGACGCAAGTTTACCGACATTGCCACAGGAAAGAGCATTTTCTTGCCTGCGGCGGGCGTTCGCAACTGCCCTACCGGCGCGGTGGAGTATGCAGGGAATGCAGGCCCGTACGGTCACTATTGGGGCAGTAGTAGTCAGGCGGTTGGCATCAACCCCAACTGTGCGTCCGACTTGTCCTTCATATGCGATGGTGTGGTCTGTAGCGCAGACTGCAGAGATGCAGGGAAGTCGGTGCGTCCCGTTTTTGTATCTGCCACCGCTGTGCCAAGCATTCCGGTTGAGGGTGCGGTGCGGGTTTTCCCCAATCCGGTAAAAGACGAATTGTACATTAACCATTTACCAGCGGACCATTTACCATTTATCATTCTTGACCTCAGAGGCAAACAAATAATCAATGGTCAACACCAAAATGGTCAATCTATCAATGTTTCCGCATTACCGGCAGGCGTTTACATGATAAAAGTGGGCGATTGGCACGGAAAGTTTGCAAAAAAATAATCTAATCCATTCCTTTCGGTTATGTGAGAAGAAGAACTAAAGTTGATGTATGTTTTGAATCATTACGGAATAAAGGGGGAGTTTTTTCATTCTGATCATCCCCCTTTTTTCTGTTCTCTATTCATTTTTTCGATAAGCCCATTGAAAAATAAAACGGCTCCCGGCAGAACAAAAAGGGTTTAGATTCAGTTAGTTTATACAAAGAACACAAACATTTAAACATCTTCTGTTATGAATTTACTGGAACAACTCAAAACTTACACAAAAGTAGTGGCCGATACCGGCGACTTTGCTTCTATCGAGGTGTATACGCCCGTGGATGCTACCACCAATCCTTCTTTGATTTATGCTGCTTCGCAGGAGCCGAAATACAAACCGCTGATCGACGATGCCATTGCCTATGCCCGCAGCGCTTCGGCCGACAAAGCTGTGCAATTAAGCAAAGCTATGGACAAGCTGGCGGTTAACTTCGGACTTAAGATACTCGAAATCGTTCCCGGACGTGTTTCCACCGAAGTGGACGCCCGCTTGTCCTTCGATACCGAGGGTACTGTGAGCAAAGCCCGCGAAATAATTGCCCTTTACGAAGCGGCAGGCATACCGCGCGAACGTGTACTGATCAAGATTGCTTCTACCTGGGAAGGCATTCAGGCGGCCGAAATTATAGAAAAGGAAGGAATCCGTTGTAACCTCACCCTGTTGTTTTCGATGGCACAAGCCATTGCCTGCGCTCAGGCTGGTGTGAGATTAATTTCGCCTTTCGTGGGGCGCATACTGGACTGGCACAAGAAGGACCGTGGTGTAAGCGAAATTCCGGGTGCCGACGATCCCGGAGTACAATCGGTAACTGCCATTTTTAATTATTATAAAAAATTCGGTTACAAGACACAGGTAATGGGCGCCAGTTTCCGCAACACAAGCGAGATTGTGGAATTGGCCGGAAGCGATCTGCTTACCATTGCTCCTTCGCTCCTCAGGGAACTGGAACAAACCGAGGGTACGCTTGTGAAGAAACTTGATGCCGACAAAGCCAAACAACTTGAAATTACTCAAATCAACCTCGACGAAAAATCCTTCCGTTGGATGATGAACGAGGATGCTATGGCTACCGAAAAATTAGCCGAAGGCATACGTAACTTCACAAAAGACCTTGTGAAGCTCGAAAAACAAATAGCTGCAATGCTTTGATAATGACAGATGACCTGAAAAGGAGCGGGAAATTCAGTAGGATTTTCCGCTCTTTTTCTGTGTACTCCCTTTATTAAAAGTGGTGGCGGTCGGTATTAATTGCAGAATAATTTGTAGTTTTGTAGAGTAAAAAAAAGGAGAAAATAAGTAAATATGCTCGACCAGTCCACCATAGATAAAATAACCGATGCCGCCCAGATTCAGGATGTGGTCGGCGATTATGTGACGCTTCGTAAACGTGGTGTCAATCTGCTGGGACTGTGTCCGTTTCACAACGAGAAAACGCCTTCGTTTACAGTTTCGCCCGCCAAAGGGATATTCAAATGTTTCGGCTGTGGCAAAGGGGGTAACTCGGTGCATTTCATTATGGAGCACGAGCAAATTTCGTACTACGAAGCGCTCAAGTACCTTGCCCGTAAATACCATATAGAATTTCAGGAACGCGAGCTATCGGCCGAGGAAATGGCCATTCGCAACGATCGCGAAAGTATGTTTTTGGTCAATGAATTTGCACAGAAACACTTCTCGTCCACACTTCACAACCATATTGATGGTAAATCTATCGGCCTGGGCTACTTCCGGGAGCGTGGTTTCCGCGACGATATTATTCAGAAATTTCAACTCGGTTATAGCCTCGATCAGCGCGATGCTTTTACGCAGTCAGCCATTAAAGCCGGTTACAACAAGGAATATCTTGTTAAAACAGGCTTAACCCTCGAAGGCGACAACGGTTACCTTGCCGATCGCTTCCGGGGACGCGTAATGTTTCCCGTACATTCTCTTTCGGGGAAAGTGGTGGCCTTTGGTGGTCGTATTCTGAAAAAGGACGACAAAATGGCGAAGTACGTTAACTCGCCCGAATCCGAAATATACCACAAAAGCTCCGAACTCTACGGTATCTACTTTGCCAAACAAGCCATAGTGCGTCAGGACAGGTGTTTCCTTGTCGAAGGGTATACCGATGTGATTTCGATGCACCAAAGCGGTATCGAAAACGTGGTGGCTTCCTCAGGTACATCGCTCACGCCGGGGCAAATACGCCTGATTCATCGTTTTACCGAAAACGTAACAGTAATTTATGATGGTGACGCTGCCGGTATCAAAGCCTCCATTCGTGGAATAGACTTGCTCCTTGAGGAAGGCTTAAACATCAAGGTGTTGCTGCTTCCCGATGGCGATGACCCCGATTCCTTTGCCCGCAAGCACAATGCGTCGGATTTTATTGAGTTTGTCGAAACCAATTCATCCGATTTTATCCGATTCAAAACGAACTTGCTGTTGAAAGATGCGGGCAACGACCCTATCAAGCGGGCCGGCCTTGTCAGCGATATTGTACGCAGTATTGCTATCATTCCCAATTCGATGATTCGTGCTGAATACGTGAAGGAATGTAGTGCGCTCCTTGCTGTGGAGGAGGCCATGCTGTATCACGAAATAAATAAACTCAAAAATACCGAACAGGGAAAGACGGTAACCCGTCCGCAAAATCAACCGGCTGAAGCCATTCCGCATTTCGAAGATATGGACAGCGGGAGTGTATACACTTCGCCCTACGAAAGTGAAGAAAGAAATATACTTGAATTGTTGATTCGTTACGGTCAAACGCTGATGTATTATGCCAATGATGATCAGAAAACGCCGGTGACTGCGGCCGCATACATTGCTGAGGAGCTTGAATGCGATGGCATTGAGTTTCAAAATCCGCTGCATCAACTTATATACGAAGAGTACAAAGCGCATGCGATGGACGAAAACTTTGTTGCCGATCGTTATTTCCTGTACCATTCCGATGCGCGCATCAGCCAGTTGACAGCTGATTTGATTACCGAAAAATATACCCTGAGTAAAGTACATTCGAAAGTCAAAAAAGTGGAGTCGGATTCGGAACGACTGATTGAATTAATTCCGCGTGTGATTTTTGAATATAAAAACAGCCTGATCATTGCCCGTATCCGTCAGAAATTGCTGGAGATGAAAGCTGCTTCAGACAACAAAAACAACCTTCGTGTGGACGAAATTATGCGTGAAATGGCCGAATTAGAGGGTGTGAAAAGGCAACTCTCGAAAACATTGGGAGAGAGAATAATAATTAAAATTTAAAGCTTAGGTAAGCGCTATTATTTACTTTTATTTATTTTTTCGATGAAAAGAAAAAACAAACTCATCCTGTTTTATGCTGTAGTGACCATCCTTTTCATGGGAACGCCTGTAAGTCTTTATATGGTAAAAACCACTTCCGAAAAGATTAAAACAGAGCAGAATGCAGACTCGGACACAAAAAAGCAGGAGAATAAGCGTGCCAACAACGATAAACAGCTTGTTTATTATAAAAGCATGAAAAACTTATGGACAAGAGGAGCTATTTTATTCTCTTTGTCGGCCGTCGGGCTTTTGATGTATAAAAACAAATTAATTGCCCGGGAGAGCGAAACCGAAATTCAGTAAGAATAAATGAACCAATAAACAAAGAGAATGATTTTATTTGATCAGATAATATTTGGACCCATTCACAGTCGCCGTTTGGGCTTGTCGCTCGGAGTGAATCTTTTGCCTGTAGATGCAAAAATCTGCTCGTTCAATTGCATCTACTGCGAATGTGGATTCAATACCACGATGCGCGAATTTCCAATGCCAACACGCCAGCAGGTGCGCGAAACCCTTGAGGCCAAACTGACCGAAATGAACGATGCTGGCCAGGTTCCGGATGTTATTACTTTTGCGGGCAATGGCGAACCAACATTGCATCCGCAGTTCGAAGGAATTATTGATGACACCATTGCCCTGAGAGATAAGTTTTTCCCTTTGGCAAAAGTGAGTGTGCTTTCCAATTCGACGAGAGTGCACAAAGCTCAGGTTTTCAGGGCACTCCAAAAAGTGGACAATAACATTATGAAATTCGATTCGGCCATCGACCGGACTATGCAGCTGATTGATCAGCCAACAGGAAAACAAATCAATGTGGCCTGGTTCATCGAACAACTGAAGCGTTTCGATGGCGACCTGATTATACAAACCATGCTGCTGCGTGGCGAATATAAGGGTGAAACGTTCGACAATACTACCGACGAGGAAGTGAACGAGTGGTTGAAAGCAATGGAACAAATTCGTCCGCGGGAGATTATGCTGTATTCGCTGGACAGAGACACGCCGGTGCAACAGCTCCAAAAGATTGATTTTGATGAAATGAATGCTATAGCCGAAAAGGCAAGAGCAAGAGGATTTGTAGTCTCGGTGGCCTGACAAATTGTTTGTCCGTAGTTGCTCTGCCGAATGTAAATAGTTCAGGATTTGCTGTTTTCGAATCAATATAAACACTTGAATGAGTTAAAGCCAATGAAAGTTTTAGTCTGTCCGTTGAACTGGGGATTAGGACATGCCACCCGCTGCGTACCACTTGTTCGGAGGCTTTTAGCCGATGGTCATGAGGTGGTGTTGGTGTCGGATGGTTTTCCGCTTGAGTTTCTTCGTCAGCAGTTTCCCGAATTGCGTTTCATCGAATTACCTTCTTATTCCATCCGTTATTCGGCCGGCAAAACGCAGGTGTTGGCCATGTTGTGGAATTTGCCAAGTATTATTTCCGGAATTTATAAAGAACACAAATGGCTGAAAAACCTGATGCAACGTGAGCATTTCGATCAGGTGATTTCCGACAATAGGTTTGGGCTTTGGAACAGAAAAACAAAGAGTATATACATCACGCATCAGCTGATGATTAAAATGCCTGTTGCTTTAAAATGGTTGGAGCCGTTGGCGTGGTTCATGCATCGGCTGCTTATTTTGCAATACGATGAATGCTGGATTCCTGATGTTGCCGGACCTGAGAATTTGTCGGGCGACTTATCCCATAAATATCCTTTGTCGCGCAACAGCCGTTTTATCGGGCCACTTTCGAGGTTCGAAAACAAAGAAGCGGTATCCGAAACAAATTACCATAATGTGTCGGTGTTGTCCGGGGTAGAACCGCAAAGGTCTATTTTCGAACATGAACTGACTCAGCGCTTCCAGCATTCACATCAAAAAACACTTATCGTTTGTGGTCAGCCGGCCGCTGCGTCGCGTACTTATCATGTGGGGGATGTAACGCTTGTTTCTCATTTGGCCGATGCCGAACTGGCCTCCCTGCTCAAAGGAGCTAAAAAGATAATTTCCCGGTCGGGATATTCGTCCATAATGGATCTGAAAGCGCTTGGCTGCCTCAAGAAGACAGAATTTATTCCAATTCCGGGACAGACAGAACAGGAATACCTTTTTGAATTGCACCGAAACAGATCGGTTGAATGGTTTCGGGTTTCGGGTCCATAAAAGAAACCGTTGGATATTTTTTCCAACGGTTTCTTTGCGGTCACAGTTTTACAAAACAGTCTATTTACTAAGTCAGGTTTTTTATCTTCTTGAATTATTATTGGAGTTGTTGTTGCTCCTTCTTTCGTTATTGTCTGAGCGGCGTTCCGATCTCGATTCCGGTTTGTTTTCCCGGGTTTGTCGGGTTGCTTCTACCGATCTTTCGTTTTTTCTGTTCAGTTCGCGGTTGGCTTTTACAGGTCTTTCGTCGTTTCGGGAAGCTTTAGTGTTTTGTTGCTCTCTGTTTTCGCGGTTCGACGAATTTCTGTTGTACCTTTCGGTATTTGAGTTGCGGGTCGGAGCAGCTTTTTCTTCTCTGTTCGAACGGTTGTTTACTTCAGGATTTGAACTCATCCGGTTGTTTTCATTTCTTTCGCCTCTTTCAGTTCTGACGTTAGCATTATTTCGTCCGGTGTTATCGTTGGTTCTGTTATTAATTGCTCTGTTGTCCCTTCTTTCTCTTTCTTCAATGTTATTGTTGCTGCGCGATGCATTGCTTGGGCGCCTGTCAATTTCATATCTGTTTTTTACATTTACATTTCTTTTGCTGAATTCCCTGTCGGGATACCTCACTCCGTAATCGTTGCGCGAAACCGAATTCCGTAATCTGTAAGCTTGTTCGTTTCTAATGTTTTCAGAATAACGGTAGTTGTGTCGATGATTGATGTGATGATTGATATGCGTCAGATATAAGTTGATTTCAATCGGACGACGGTGGTGATAATGTCTTGGATAATATCCCCAGTAATAAGGTGAATACCAACGTTTATATCTCGGAGTCCAGAACCATGAAAAGATACGTGGAGTGCGCAAATAAACAGGTTCGATAATGTAATTGTATCCGTACATATAGGGATCGCCGATTACCTGAACATAGGTGCGTCTGTATCTGTCGCGTTCAACTACAATTGTTGCAACGTCCTGGTATACATCTCTGTCCAGTATTGCCTGAATCACAATCAGGTGTAAATTGTTTTCAGAAGTTTCTATCACCCTGAGGTAGTCTATTTCTCCATCCGAGTTCAGGTCAAGGTTCGAAATCTGAGCATCGTAATCGTTCAGTCTTCTCTCGAAGTCTTCGAGCGTACGCGAATCACCAAATATCGAAGCCACAGCTTTCAGGTCGAGTGAATAGCTTATGTCGTTATTTACAGCTTCAACAGTAACTCTTCTTTGTGCCGATAGTTGAATGGTAGTTGTTAGAAAAAGAACCATTAACAGGCTTGCCAATTTTGTTTTCATAATTATGTCAATAAAAGATGAATAATGTGATTCGGAAATATGAAAAGAGATTTTTTCTTTTCATGTTTGACGATATTCAAAAGCTGTGCCAAAAAAATATTCATCAATTGCATAAGGGCTTTTTGTTCTTTTCACGTAGGGACTGATTGTAGTTATAATCAGTTAGAATACAGTAAATGGGTTTGTTGAATAGTTGTGTTTGATTTTTTAATAACGCTATTTTATTTGAATTCGGTTATCATCAGGCTTTATTTTTTTTCACTATCTTTGCAAATAAAACAAATAAAAGATGAATTCACTGGACCTTTTTATACTCATTCCTATCATTGCCGGTTTCACTTTTGGACTATTCAAAGGTTTAGTCAAAGAGTTGACATCATTGGCGGCTGTGGTACTGGGTATTTACGGAGCAAAATTCTTCTCTCCATGGTTGGTGGATGTGCTTGTAAAAAGTTTCGACTTTTCGGTAAAAACAGCACAACCGACTGCCTATTTTCTTTTGTTCATTGTCATTGTAGTTGCCCTTTTGTTTTTGTCCAGGATCGTCGATAAAGTATTTGAATCCATGTCGTTGGGCGGATTGAATAAGTTGTTCGGAGGTCTTTTCGGAGCACTCAAATATGCGCTTATTTTGAGTGTGCTGATCAATGTTTTCAATGTGGTCGACGACAAATTCAGCATTATAAATCCTACCACCAAGTCGGCATCCTTTGCTTACAAACCGGTGCTTGACTTAGGCCCTGCTTTGTGGGAAGAAGCCAAAAGCTACAATACAGATAAAAGTAAAGCCGATGAACAGCTTATTGACTAATTTCTCGGGGAAATTACTTGAATGCGGTTGTGATGAGGCAGGTAGAGGTTGTCTGGCTGGTCCTGTGGTGGCAGCTGCTGTTATTTTACCTGCTGACTTCGATTGCCCAACCCTGAATGACTCGAAACAACTCTCCGAAAAACAAAGAGAGCAACTGCGCCCTTTTATCGAGGAAAATGCACTTGCCTGGGCGGTGGCCATTGTCGATAACAATGAGATTGATGAAATAAATATTCTGAATGCATCGATTTTGGCCATGCATCGGGCCATCGATCAACTCAAGGTCTCTCCTGAATTTATAATTGTTGATGGCAATAAATTCAAACCCTATGCGGCTGTGCCACATCAAACAATAGTGAAAGGCGATAGCAAGTATTTGTCTATAGCTGCGGCATCGGTACTTGCCAAAACGCACAGAGATGCGTTGATGTTGCAATTGCATGCTGAATTTCCGATGTACGACTGGGCTCAAAACAAAGCCTATCCTACGCTCAAACACAGGAATGCAATACGCCTGAACGGAGTGACGCCCTACCACCGAATGAGTTACGATTTGTTGGGTGTGAAGGAAAAGCCTGTTCGAAAGAAAAAAGTGAAGAAAGCAGATGTTTATCCTACGCTGAATTTATCCGAAGAATAAACTAAAACGGGTATCCAATGGCGATATGCACCGCTACATCGTTTTTTAGCGATGGTTGAAGCCGCCACTGTTCCAAACGCGTTTTAGTCGGGTCAAAAAGCTTTACGCCCAGGTCGACCCTTGCGATAAAGAATGAAAAATCGAAACGCACTCCGGCGCCATAGGCTATTGCAATCTGATTAATGAAGGAATCGAACCTGAAAGCACCTCCGCCCTGTTCTTCGTACTCTTTTATCGTCCATATATTTCCTGCATCAAGAAATAAAGCACCTTCGAGCACCCAAAACATTTTAGTGCGGTATTCCATGTTTAAATCAAGTTTTATATCGCCTACCTGATTGTAATCTCTTATTCGCTCATTGTTTCGCTGGTATACACCAGGTCCCAGCATGCTTTCGCGCCAGCCTCTGACACTGTTGGCCCCACCACTGTAAAACCTTCGTTCGTAAGGCATGATATTGGCATTTCCATAAGGAACTCCCACTCCGGCACCTATATGATAAACGAAGCGATTGTTTTTGTCGAAAATCTGATAATGGGTTGAGTTGTATTCGGCCCGCAGGTATTGCGAGTATCTTACTTTAAAAAGCTCGTAATTACCTTCGGTTGATACTTTCGAGTTCAACAAATGATTCAATCCGTATAATAAATTTCCCGCCGATTCGAAACTGTATCTGAAGGTTGAATAATTTCGTAAGGGACGATTTGCATTATAATTGCTGAATGACCCATTGTATCCCATACGCAACACGAAACGGCTTTCGTAATTGTATTTATTGTAAAGCCCGGTGTTAAAATACCGATCCTCGAACTCCGGAAGTACATTAAAGTCCATGAAGCTGAGGTTGAACAGCTCGAAGCTGTGACGATATTTGGTTCTGTTCCAGATATAGTTTACGCCGCCACTCAGACGTGTTGCTTTAAATTCAGAAGGCCGATCCTGATAGCTAAGGTCGGCAGTCAATTCTGTGTTGGCATGCATGTTTCGTTTGAAATCGTAATTGCCAAAAGGTAGTACGAAGCGTGGAAACTTAAGCCCTACTTGTCCGCCAAGTTCACTTGCCCAGATGCCCTGTTGCCACTCGTAAGCAAGTCTTCCCTGTGCGGTGAGCGTTTCAGCGCCCTTGAATGCATTTTTATTGATAAGTCCGAGTTTGGCTGCTCCTCCCCAATATCCTTCGGTGTAAGTTCCCTCCAACTCGGTTTGTAACGAGATTGTTTTAGCCGGAGTAATAGAGATAATGCAGTCGAGCATTTCGTTTCCACTCGGTTCAAAGCTAATATTCACATATTTCACAGGACCCAACGAGTTCAATGCCGAATATGTTTTTTCAACATCTTTGTCGCTGTATAAAGTGTGGGGATTTATATAAGTGTTGTGTACCAACGCATCCAGGCTTATGAACTTTGCACCATTCGATATCAGTTGGAAGTTTCTGAAAACTATGGTGTCCGTTTGGCTCGTGGCATCACTAGCTGTTGTCAGTTCCTGATTTGAGTTAGTATAAAAACGGACTTTGTTTATCTTGTATTGTTTAAAAATAAGCTCGTTCACTGAATCGTTTCTGAATTTCAAATAGCTTCTCAGGTCAAGGTTTACATCGGTTCTGTGCGCTTTCAGCGAAGAGTCGACATTATAAACCAGAAAATCCTTGTTGAAATTGTAGTAGCCTTTTTCGCGCAGCGTAGTTGTCACTCTTAGTCTTTCGGCATCCAGCGCATCCACATCGAACAACATCCCTGAACGGATCAATGCCCTTGAAGTGTCGTTGGCAACTTCAGCAATGGCATTGTTTTTTAATTTTACATTGTATTTCCTTATCGTATAGGGTTTGTTTGATTTTATAAAATAGTCAACTGTTATTTTTTTATTTTTCCGGGTGATAACAGTGTCAACCTTTGCATTCACAAATCCTTTGTTTTCATACACCTTCTGTAGTTGTTGTGCCGAAATATAGGTAAGGTATTCGTCGTAGATAACGGGAGCGGCACCCATTCTCATCCAGCTTTTGTTCCAGCGGCTCGAGCTGTCTTTTCCGGCAACATTGTAGATGCCCAGTTGTAGCCTGAACAGATTCAAAACCTTGACGTTAGGTGTCTGACGCAAATAGTCTTCGAGGGTTGTTTTGGGTATTTCGTTTACATCGGTATGTAGGTTCACTTTGTCGAGTAGGTACTGACCTTCGGGCACATGTTTTGTGACATCGCATGCCGACAACATGCCAAGTGTAACTAAAAGTATGTAAAGTCTGAATTGCTTCATAACAGGCAGGCAGGTTTTTTTTGCAAATATACTTTAAATCGCGAATTTACAGAACTTGTTTTTGATAATATTCAATCCTGTTCATTTATATTTTTTTAAACACAGCTTCAGGTCTTTGGTTTGTCGCCAAACTTTGTTAGTTTTGTCGGCTGAAATACATTACATAAATCAGGCCAATATGCTTTCAAAAAACCAGGTAAAATTAATCACATCACTTTTGCAGAAAAAACATCGCGACGAAACAGGCTTGTTTGTGGCCGAAGGCACCAAGCTGGTGCTTGAAATTGCTCATTTTTTTCAGATCAGGTTGCTGGTTGCTACTGCTGGCTGGGCAAGCCAGTTTGAAAGTCAGGTGCAAAGCCCGATTAGTATTGTTACCCAGGACGAACTAAGTAAAATCTCCGGACAGAAAACGCCACAGGGCGTGTTGGCTGTCTTCGAAAAAAATAAAACTGCTTTTTCGATACCGGAAATTGCCAATAGTTTGAGTCTGGCGCTTGATGATGTCCAGGACCCCGGAAATCTTGGAACTATCATTCGTGTTGCCGATTGGTTTGGTATTCGAGATCTATTTTGTTCGCTGCATTGTGCTGATGTGTTTGGGCCTAAAACAGTGCAGGCCACAATGGGCGCATTGGCCCGTGTAAGGGTTCATTATATTGATCTGGAGGCATTTTTTACGCAGCTCCCGCAGCCCTTTCCCATTTACGGAACGTTTATGGATGGCAAAAATATCTATTCCGAAACGCTTACATCACATGGTATTATCCTTATGGGCAATGAGGGAAACGGCATTTCCGAAAAAACAGGAAAGTTAGTCACCAACCGGTTGTTGATTCCTAACTTTCCTTTGGGTGAACCCACATCTGAATCGTTGAATGTGGGTGTGGCAACAGCCATAGTATGTGCCGAATTCAGACGGCGTTTATAAGTGTTTTAGTCCATTCCGTTTTCCATATTCATTTCCTGCGAGGCATCAGCTTTTTTCATTTCCGATTGTTTTGGCTTCATATTTCCGAAATTATAGGTAGCTGTCAGCCCAATCATGCGTCCGCGAAAAAATGATTCGTTAGTCTGATAAAATCCATCTCCCCATGTGATTGTGTTACGTTTTCTGCTGTTAAGCAGGTCGCGTACCATTAGGTTTAAACTTAATTTTCGGTCGAATAAGTTTTGGCGCAATCCCAAATCAATAGAATAGCTGGCGGTTTCTTTGCCCTGAGCTATTACGCGTGGAGCTGAATATTCGCCTGATAGCTGAGCCGATGTTGTTTTTCCTAGCAATAAATTGGCTATTACTTTTCCACTCCACGAAAAATTACTTTGCGATGGAATTGAAGTGCTGATCGATGTGTTGTAGGGATTTACGTAAGTCGACGAATCCAGATTGTTGTAAAATAAATTGAGCGACGATGTAAGGTTGAGTATCTTAAACAGCCTGTTTTTGGCTACTAATTCGGCACCTGTATAACTCGATTTGGTGACGTTCATAAAAGTACTTTCCATAACGCCATTGTTAATAAAGCTTACACGCTGTATAACATTGTCGGTAAAGCGATAATAGGCCGATGCCGATAATGAATGATTATCCCAGCTTTTTATGTAATTAAACTCAATAGCCGTTGAATATTCGGGATCCAGGTTCGGATTTCCGTAAGAAATATTTGTCGAATCCGAAAAGTCGCGGAAAGGATTGATTTGTCTTCCGCGCGGACGATTCACACGCCGGGTGTAATTCAACTGGAATTCATTGTTACCGGGCAACGAATACGACAAATAAGCACTCGGAAAGAGTTGTAAAGCCGATTTTGGTTGAATCGTTACTGTTTTTTCGGCCCAACCATCGCTGGCGTCCTTGTAGGTATATTCCGACTCCTTGACAAGATATTCGGCCCGCAACCCGGCTTGAAGGCTTAAATTATTGAAAAACCTGTTACCGTAAGTAAGGTAGGCGGCGTGATTTTGCTCGTTGTAATCGAAAAGATTATAATAAGCATTTATTTCGGTGTTTGTTTTGTTGTCAAAACCACTCGATGGACTTGAGCGTTGCTGAATGGTGCTTTGGTAACCAGCTTCGAGGCGACTGCTTTCTGTTAGTTTTTTTGTATAATCGGCTTTAATTTGCAATTCATTGTTTCCTCCGTTGCCTATCTGCGAAATATCGGAATTGCCATTATTTAATAAATCGGTGAGTTTGTACCGGCTTTCGCTCTCTCGAGAGAATTTTGAATAAGCAATGCTCGCAAGAAAGTTCGATCCTTTTTTGTCGATATCGTATTTGTAATCGAGTGACAAGTTCATTCCCGGATGATTGTCTTCATCGGAATTGTTGCGCAAATAGTTTCTGAGCAGAGACCCGTTTGTAAAATCAGTTGTTTTGTTTGTGATTGACGACGTGGAATTTCCTCCTCCAATCATTCCAAATCCACCCAGACTTATTGTGTTTTTTTCGTTCAGGTGATAATCGACACCACCGCGCAGAAACAATCCACCAAATGATCGGTTCATTGTAGTGCCTTGATTCAAAAGGCTTAATGTGTCTGTTCCAGCCAGGCTGTAACGGTTGGTTTCGCTACCGCCGCTGAAGTTCATTTGTCGGTAACCAAGGTTGAGGTAAGCATCTACTTTTCCGCTGTTGTAATTTATATTTGTACCGAGCGTTCCACCCGGGGTTGAGCCATCCGAATACATAATTCCGGCCGAAACACTTCCATAGTATCCGGCTTTTCTGTTTTTCTTAAGAACAATATTGATGATTCCGGAAGTTCCTTCGGGATTGAATTTGGCCGAAGGGTTGGTCATTACCTCTATCGACTCAATGCTTTCGGCGGGCATCTGTTGTAGTATTTGTGCACGGTTGTCTGCCGTCAGTCCTGATGGTTTGCCGTTTATCCACACTTCTACGCTGGAGCTATTGCGGAGCGATACATTTCCTTCGTTATCAACATCAACCGAGGGTATGTTTTGTAGCGCTTCGGTAGCCGAACCTCCGGCCGATGCTATGTTCTGATCCACTGAGAAAACCTTTTTGTCGATATCGAATCGCATTTGTGTGCCTTGCCCTATCACTTCTACTTCGGAAAGTGCTTTGCTGTTTTCCATCAGCTTTATCATTCCCATATTCAGTTCCTTGTCCGAAACATTCAAGGGAAGACTAATAGTATTGTATCCCACAAAACTTACGCGGAGTGTATATTTTCCTTTTGGTACCGCTGGCAGTATGAAATCGCCTTTACCATCCGATGTTACTCCGGTGGCCGGAATTTCGGAATTTTCTTTGAATAGCGCTACGTTTACAAAATCGAGTGGATTTTGGGTGTTAGCATCAATGATTTTTCCTTTAATAGTGTACAATGCAAATACAGGAATCACTGTAACGAGAAGTAAAAATAAGCTCAGAATCTTTTTCATCCTTAAAATTAATGATATAAATAAATTTAAATAACAAATACCTTCATTCGACTGCAAAAATGCAAAGAAGTTTAATAGCTAAAAGCAAACATGCGTTAATAAAAAGAAAGAGACGTTTCATTGCAAAACGCCTCTCTTTTATATAAAAATCGAAAAATGTATTTAGAAATTGGGTAACAGATACTGACCCCTTGACTCAAGAATCTTGTCTATCCTGTTTACCTCCAGGAAGGTAGTGCCAAATCCTTCGCCGAAACTTCCGCTCAGGTAGCATACCGAATCATCGCTTTCTATCCAGCCTTTCTGCATTAAATCCTGCAAAGCTTCTATAAAGTATTGCTGCGTGTTTCCTTTGGCTTGTTTGTAAAATGGAAATACACCATAGGACAAAGCAAGTTCGCGGGTCGAGCGTTCGTGATAGCAAACGGCAAGCACCGGATTTTCGCCACGATAAGCCGCCAAGAAACGGGCAGTACGGCCACTGTAGGTATCGGTGATAATGGCTTTTGTTCCGAGTTGCATTCTTGTTGCAACGGCAGCATTACACAAAAACGATGTTAAATCATTTGTACTTATTTCAATTGGAATGTCATTTTCCGACATTTTTGTTTTTTCGGCTTCCTTGGCTATGGTTGCCATTGTGCGTACTGCTTCTACCGGATATTTTCCGTAAGCTGTTTCGCCGCTCAACATCAAAGCATCTGTTCGATAGTAAATTGCATTGGCAACGTCGGTTACTTCAGCACGAGTAGGGCGTGGATTTTTGATCATTGTGTGCAGCATTTGCGTGGCTACGATAACCGGTTTCTTTGCTTTTACACACTTACGGATCAAGCGGCGCTGAATGCCCGGAATTTTTTCCTGAGCCACTTCTATGCCTAAATCACCACGGGCAATCATTACGCCATAGGTATATTCAAGAATTTCGTCGATATTATCAACGCCTTCCTGATTTTCAATTTTTGAGATAATCTTTACAGGACTGTTGTGTTCGTCCAGAATTTTCTGAATGTCCAAAACGTCCTGTTTGTTTCTTACAAACGAATGCGCGATAAAGTCAATATTGTTTTCAATTGCAAAAAGGATATTTTGCTTGTCGCGTTCGGTGAGCGAAGGCAGGTTGATGCGGACTCCCGGAACATTAACGCTTTTCCGGCTTCCCAATGTGCCATCGTTCAGTGCTTTACAAAGCAGGTATTCCTCTGTTTTGGAGTCTACTTTCAGGTCTATTTCGCCATCGTCGAACAAAATGTCGTCTCCTACATTCAGGTCGCGAACAAAATAAGGGTAGTTCACAGCGATATATTCATTGTTCGATATCATATCGGGGTTGCCGACCACCTTAATGATATCGCCGGATTTAATTTCAATCGCATCGTTTTCGGCTACAGTAGTTCTTACCTCGGGTCCTTTTGTATCCATCAGTATAGCGATGTGATTGCTGACGGCTCTTACATTGTTGATAATCCTCAGAAAGCCTTCTTTTTGCAGGTGCGCTGAGTTCATGCGAACCACATTCATTCCTTCAATATATAATTCACGGAGAAAATCCACGTCACAGCGCTTATCGCTTATGGTGGCTACAATTTTAGTTGATTTTGACATGTTTTTTTGTATACTTTACTACTACTTAACGCTTGATTCAGCAGAAGGTTTATTCAGAATAATTATTTTTTTGTTTTATACGGTTTTTTCTCCCGAAAGCGCTTCGATAGCAAGGCGATAGGAGTCCATTCCGAATCCGACGATACAGCCGATGCAGGCTTCGCTCAGGTAAGAATGATGCCTGTAAGTTTCTCGTTTGAATACGTTTGAGATGTGTACCTCTACCACAGGAGTGGAAATGGCCCGGATGGCATCGGCTATTGCAAGCGATGTGTGAGTGTAGGCGCCTGCGTTTATGATAATGCCGTCGAAATCAAAACCGTCCTCATGGAGTTTATCAATGATAAGTCCTTCGGTATTCGATTGAAAGTAAAACAACTGTAGTTGTTGGTATTTGGCTTTTAACTGTTCGAAATAGGTTTCGAAGGACTGATTGCCATAAATACCGGGCTCGCGTTTTCCCAATAAATTCAGATTAGGACCATTGATGATCAGTATTCGTTTCATGTTTGTATGCTTTTGGGTTCGATGTGCGTAAGTGTGTATGGCAAAATTTTATTTGAACAAACTCATTATTTTCCTTGTTGTTTGTATCTTTGAGCCGGCTTAGGAAAGTGAGTGCTACGATAGCAAAAGAAATAAATCATTGTCTTGTGCAAAAGTAGAAAAAAAATTACTTACAAAAAAATAGCGATTACTTAAAATCCTTTTACAGATAGAATCCGGGTCTATTTTCACAACAAAACAATTTAGATATGCAGGATAAAAACATAAATTTGAAATCTTTTATACCCCATGTAGGTCATACCAATCTTTTGTATATTGCTTCAGTAGTTTGGTTTTTTGCCGGAGGAATGCTGTTGTACAGGGGTTTTATGGGCGTTATGATTCATTCAGAGTTTTTATTGCCGAAGGTGGTTGTGGCGCTGTTTTTGGGTTTAGTTTTTTATAATTTAATGTTTAAAAAAATCAGCAAAAAACATATTACCCGCATCGAAGGCTTAAAAAACAAGAAGCATCCATTTTATGCATTTTTCAATTTGCGTAGTTACCTTATGATGATATTTATGATCAGCATGGGAATTACTATTCGTTTGTTGGCTTTGGTTCCTTTTGAATACCTGGCACTGTTTTATATTGTTATGGGTACGCCGTTGCTGTTTTCGGCTTTTCGGTTTTTTTGCAGTGGTGTTGCTCTTCAGCAAAATTCATAATTTTTTCAATGCACACCTTTCTTTTTTTGTCGATATTTTTTAACGACGCATATCCATTTTTTTTACATATCATGTTTTGTCGTAAAGCTCTAACAATAAATGGTTTTTAAATTGCTAAAATAAAATAACGGCGCTCTCCTCTGAATTAAAAAACCTTTATTCTGATTTATTATTCGTAAATTAGCATTATTTTACTGATTCCAATATTATCTTTGCTTTTCGTATGAAAACAAGTTGGTTATTAATACTCCTTTCTATCCTGGCTTTTTCGTCGTCGTGTACCCAACCTGTGGCCGATAACGAACGTACACCTTTGCTCGAAGTAGAGGGTAAGTTTTTGTATTTGGATGAAGTTCAGGATATTATTCCTCCTAATGTGAATTCGCAGGACAGCACGGAAATTGCCGATAGTTTTATCCGTAAATGGGTTACCGATGTTTTGTTGTACGAAAATGCAAAAAGAAACATAACCAACAAGGCCGAAATTGATCAACTGCTTGAGGATTACCGTAAATCGTTGATTATACATCAATATCAACAAAAATTGATAGATCAACGATTGCCAAAAGAGCCAACGGATGAGGAAATGAGGACTTTTTACGATGCTTACACCGACCAGTTTGTGCTGACAGAAAACCTTATAAAAGGGATGCTGCTTGTGGTGCCATCAAAAGCCCCTAAGTTGGCGAATGTGAGGAGTTGGGTGCAGTCGGGCAATGCAAAGGCGCTCGAAAGTATTGAAAAATACAGTATTCAGAATGCCATTAGCTACGATTATTTCGGAAGTAAGTGGACACCTTTCTCCGAAATTTTAAGAAAAATGCCTTTGCAGGTTGAGGATCCAGCCGCTTTTGTTGCCAGTCATCGTTTTTATGAAGTATCTGACAGTACCCGTCATTATTTTTTACGGATAGAGTCTTTCAAAAAGGCAGGAGATACCGAGCCTTTCGAACTGGCAAAAACTAAAATCAGCAACTTAATACTTAACAAGCTGAAAGCTGAATTTATTTCAAACTTTGATGACGAAATATACAAGGACGCAATTGAAAACGAAAACGTTACATGTTTCAAAAAATAAGCACCTGATAGAATATTGATATATCACTGACAAAACAACATATTTTCAAATGAAAAAAAACATCTTACTTTTTTCCCTTATTTGTTTTACAGCCTCAAACTTAATGGCACAAAAAGCAACCAATATTATTGATGAGGTAATATGGATTGTTGGGGATGAATCAATTCTTCGTTCTGAAGTTGAAGAGCAGCGTTTGCGGGCTCAGTACGAAGGCACTCCCATCCAGGGCGATCCCTATTGTGTTATTCCCGAACAGATTGCTATCAACAAGTTGTTTCTGCATCAGGCTGTTCTCGATAGCGTGGTGGTGAACGAAACGAACGTGATCAATCAGGTCGAAAATCGTCTGAATTATTTCATTTCTCAAATCGGCTCGAAAGAGAAAATGGAAGAGTATTTTGGTAAAAGTACTTTGAATCTGCGCGAGGATTTGCGTACGATGTTTCAGGAGCAAATGATCATTCAGCAAATGCAGCAAAAGTTGGTTGGAGACATCAAGTCGACGCCTGCTGATGTGCGTAAGTTTTTTAATTCATTGTCGGTCGATAGTATCCCTACTGTACCAGCTCAGGTTGAATTACAAATCATTAGCTTTGAGCCTCCTGTGCCTATTGAAGAAACCAACCGTATAAAAGAACGTTTGCGCGATTTTTCCGATCGCGTGAATAAGGGAACTACAGATTTTTCTGTTTTGGCACGACTCTATTCCGAAGATACAGAAAGTGCAAAACGTGGAGGTGAACTTGGGCTTATGGGGCGTGGTCAGTTGGTGCCCGAATTTGCATCGGTGGCCTTTAATCTTTCTGATCCGAAAAAGGTATCGCGTATTGTTCAGTCTGAATTTGGGTTTCATATTATTCAGCTGATTGAAAAACGTGGCGACCGTGTGAATTGCCGTCATATTTTGCTTAAACCACGTGTCTCGATAGACGACAAGAACAAAGCAGTTCAGAGACTTGACTCCATAACAAAACTGATAAGGGCCAATAAAACCACTTTTGAACAGGCAGTTATCTATTTTTCGCAAGATAAAAACACGGCGATGAATGCCGGATTGATGCTCAACGAAAAGTCGGGAACATCTAAATTTGAATATCAGGATTTACCTCAGGAAGTAGCAAAGGTGGTTTACGACATGAATGTGGGCGAAATATCTGAACCTTTTAGCATGATAAGCCCTTCGACAAGCAAAGAAGTAGTGGCTGTTGTGAAAGTGAAATCGAAAACAGAAAATCACAAAGCAAACTTACTCGACGACTATCAAATGCTTCGTAATTATTACGAAAGCAAGAAGAAGGAAGAGTTTATTAACAACTGGATTGCAAAAAAACAAAAAGAAACGTATATCAATATCGACCCCGAATGGCAAAATTGTAATTTTCAATATCCGGGATGGATTAAGAAATAAACAGCAATTGAAGGTTGACGATTTTAAAATATGAATTCAAAATTTCAAAAAGCATTTTTTTACAGGCACATCGCAGTTGTTGGTGTGCTCTGTTTCTTTATTGGCAGTATGCAGGCGCAGTTAAGACCCAAGCAGCTGCGCAATGAGATCCTTCAAAGTCAGAATCCGACGCCAAAAAACACCGGAAATAAAAACACAAATAAAAAAGTTCGTCAGCAAGGTAGGCCGGTAAACCCAATGACGCCACTCGCTCCTATTGTCAATCCACTGAGCACTCCCAATGCAACGATTATTTACATGGACAATGCCAATGTGGTAATTGCCGATGAAGAGATGCATCCCGATATGCAAATCCTGAAAGGAAATGTGCGTTTCAGACACGACAATGCAATTCTTTATTGCGATAGCGCTTATTTCTATCAAAAAGCCAATTCGCTGGATGCTTTTAGCAATGTGCGTATTGTTCAGGGAGATACACTTTTCGTGTACGGCGATTTTCTTTATTATGATGGAAATATGAGAATGGCCAGGCTGCGGCATAACGTGCGCATGGAAAACCGCAAAACCACTTTGACAACTGATAGTTTGAACTACGACCGAAATTCAAATCTTGCTTATTATTACACCGGCGGAAAAATTGTGGATCCAGAAAATACGCTTACATCTGTGTGGGGGCAGTATTCAACTACTTCTAACGATGCATTGTTTAAAACCAAGGTGAAGCTCACCAATAAAAACTTCACGATGGACTCGGATACCATGAAGTACAACACAAAGACGAGCATCGCCAATATTGTGGGTCCTACATATATTCTTTATCAGAACGAAACAGATATTTATTCAAAAAAAGGTTGGTACAATACGACAACAGAACAAATGATGTTGCTCGACCGGTCGAAAGTAGCCCATAAAGATGGAAAAACAATAGTAGGAGATACCATTTTTTATGACAAAATAAAAAACTACGGTGAGTCTTTTGGGAATGTGGAGATGGTAGACTCGGTGAAAAAAAACACACTGTATGGCGACTATGTTTATTACAACGAAAACACCGAAACAGGTATTGCCAGTGATTCGGCACTTTTGGTTGATTGGTCGGGAAAAGACACTTTGTGGGTGCATGCTGATACGCTTCGTACCTTCAAGGATTCTATCTACGATGTGGCCAAGGGTTACCTCAACGTGAGAATGTACAGAAATGATATTCAGGGCTTGTGTGACTCGCTTGTATACACCTCGCGCGATTCGGTAATGAATATGTATGGCGAGCCTGTACTTTGGGCCGAAAAAAATCAACTTTCAGGTGAATTTATTCAGGCCTTTACAAAAAACCAAAAAGTAGAAAAAGTACACATTCAACGCAATGCAATTGCCATCCAGAAAGAAGATTCGCTCTATTATAATCAGCTATCGGGCAAGGAAATAATTGCGCACATCGATAGTGGAGCTCTCAAAAAAGTGGACATCAACGGTAACGCCGAAACCATTTATTTTCCGCGCGATGATAGCGATTCTACTTTGATTGGTGTTAATAAAACCGAAAGCAGCTTTGTGGTTATGTATATGAAGGACAAGAAAGTAGATAGAATTGTGCTGACGACAGCCACTACCGGAGTTATGTATCCCTTGTTACAACTCAAGGGAGGCGATTTATATCTCAAAAACTTCTTTTGGCTCGACGAGCAGCGTCCGAAGAAAAGTTCGGATGTAATGCTACATTTCGCTAAAAAACCACGGGAAAAAATAGGGACAAGTAGTTTGATGGGGAAAGGTTCCGATAGTTCCGATGGCAATAGAGATTCGTCCAGCTCTAAGTCCGATACTAAGAACAATAGTGGCAACGAACGATATAACCCGGGCAACCAACCAGCAAACAATCAACCAAACACACCGAGCTCGTTAAAAGGTTTGCGGGAATTCACAAGATAAAAGAAGAGGCATCTGATCAAAAATCAGATGCCTTTCTTTTTCAGAAACAATAAACTTTTAACTACCGAATTAACGCCAATGCATCATCGCTATCGGTAACAGGTAGTGAGCAGCTTTTATCCACACAAACGTAAATCATGGTTTTGTCCTTTATGTACCTGTTCTGAAGTAAGGGCAGGTTTTCAAGCTCTCCTCCGGCAAAAACAGAAACAGGCAAATAGCTCTTTTGTAATTCGTTGGCGCGCGAAACAGCTTCGTTACCAACGATGGCAATTTCGGATGAAGGATAAACAAATTTTCCCAATAGCTGCGCCCAATTGGCATAGTATGAGCCATATTCAATAGTTTCGTCAAGCACTTTCGTCAACATTTTTTCTGCAGTTTGAATGTATGCTGAGTTTTCGTAAAGCACTCCCAGCCTGTAAAGCGTGTGGGCGAATACTGAATTTGATGCCGGAATTACATTGTCGGTATACTCGTATTTACGGGCAATGAGGCCTTCGGCCGTGTCCGATGTATAGTAGAACATATCTCGTTCATTATTGCCGAAATGAAGCCATACATATTCGGTCAGCTTTTTTGTCAGATGCAACCACTGAATGTCAAAAGTTATTTCATATAAATCGATCCATGCACTTGTCAGCAACGAATAATCGTCCAAAAAAGCATCAATAGTAGCTTTACCATCTTTAAAAACCCGATACAAGCTTCCGTCAGCTTTCATTAATTCAGAAGAAATAAAGTGGCTCGTTTGTAAAGCATTCTCTTTGTATTCCGGATTCCCTGTGGCTTTAAATGCATTTACATAACCGGAAATCATCAGGGCATTCCACGAACACAGAATTTTGTCATCGGTGGTCGGGCGAATCCGACCCGAACGATAAGCGAAAAGTTGTTGATGAACCTTTTGGAGCATAGCTTCAAATTCAACCGTAGTCAACCCGTTTTCTTTGGCAAATTCATATGTATCAACAGTATAATGAAGAATATTTTTGCCTTCTTCCCAATTACCCTTTTCGGTGATATGATAGAATTTCAGGAGTATTTCACAGTTTTTTTCATCAAGAACCGATTCGATTTCCTGTTTTGTGAAAACATAAAACTTTCCTTCCTCGTGTTCGCTGTCGGCATCAATCGATGCATAGAAACCGCCGTTGCTGTCGCGTAATTCACGTTCTGCGAAAGCAATTGTTTTTTCAACAACTGCTTTATAAAAAGAATTTTGAGTTAGCTGAAATGCTTTGGCGTACAAACTAATGAGTTGTGCGTTGTCGTAAAGCATTTTTTCGAAATGAGGTACCAACCAACGTTCGTCGGTCGAATATCGTGCAAATCCACCGCCAATTTGATCATTCAGTCCGCCACGAGCCATGGCGTTGATCGATATCAAAACGGCTTCTAACGCCTGCGAATTCTTCGTCAGGTAATGGTATTGCAGCAAAAACTCAAGCCCTGTAGGCAACATAAATTTGGGTGCTTTTTTGTAGCCGCCCCACTCAAAATCAATTTTTTTGATATGCTGATCGAAAGCGTTGTGATAGGCTTGTTGGCTAAAGTTTTTCTCAATTTCGGTGGATTCGAACGGCAAAGCATTGATACCATTGGTAATGGATTCGGCAACTTTCAGTAAGCGATCCGGATCGTTTACAAACACATTTTGAAGTTGTTGCAAAACATCCAGCCACTGATGAGGAGGAAAGTAGGTGGCGGCATAAAACGGTTGCCCATCCGGAAGTGCAACAGCATTTAGCGGCCAACCTCCTTGTCCGTTAATGATTTGTGCCGCATCCATATAAATCTGATCAATATCCGGACGTTCTTCTCTGTCCACTTTGATGCAAATAAAATGGTCGTTCATATAAGCTGCAATTTTTTCGTCCGAGAACGCTTCATGAGCCATTACATGACACCAATGACAAGCCGCATAACCAATGCTAATCAGTATAGGCATGTTTCTTTCTCTGGCTTTGTTCAGCGCTTCTTCGTTCCATTCGTGCCAGTCCACCGGATTGTCGGCATGTTGTCGCAAGTATGGGCTACTTGCCTGTGCTAATCTGTTTCGTTTTTTCATGCCGGTAAAACAATCTACAGGTCTTTTTAGTTTCTTTTCTATAAATGAAAAAAGTTATTGTCCGAGGATCAAATAGTTTTGAGGACTGCGGCTTTGGATGTTGAACTAAAAAATCATATCTGGGCATAGTTCTGTATCGATGCAAATTTTATACATCTGCTTTTTGCCTTCAGGTAGGTACTATTGTTTTTAATTTACTAAAAAACAGACATGGAATTTTTTGTTCTTTAAAAAAATCACTACATTTGTTCTTTAAATAATTAAGCACTTAACAACATAAAAATCATACTTATGAAATTCGTTGTATCAAGTACCGTTTTACTCAGCCATTTACAAGCCATAAGCAGGGTAATTAACAGTAAAAACTCTCTTCCTATTTTGGATAATTTTTTACTTGAACTTGAAGGTAAAACATTGACAATGACTGCTTCGGATATAGAAACTACATTGATAACCTCGATGGAAGTTGAAAATTCCGATGGAAATGGTAAGGTAGCTGTAGCTTCGCGTTTACTACTCGATACTTTGCGTGAATTTGCCGACCAGCCTCTTACATTTACAATTAATGACAGTAACCTGGCCATGGTGATTACATCAGCCAATGGTTCGTATAATTTTATCGGTCAGAATGGCGACGAATATCCACGATTGCCGCAACTTCAGGAAGATGCACATTTAATGTCATTGCCTGTGAGTCAGCTTTCTGCCGGAATCAGTAAGACGCTTTTCTGTACGGCCGATGATGAACTTCGACCGGTAATGAATGGTGTTTTCTTCGACATTATGAAAGATAATCTTACGCTGGTGGCCACTGATGCACACAAGCTCGTACGATTTAAAACATCATACAATTCGGTTTCGTTTCAGGAAGAAGAGGAAAAATTAAGCTTCATCCTTCCCAAGAAACCGGCCACTATGCTTAAAAATATTTTGCCAAAAGAAAGTGGAGATGTGGACATTAAATTCGACTCGAAAAACGCGTATTTTAAACTGTCGAATTACACAATGATTTGTCGCCAGGTGGAAGGAAGGTTCCCTAATTATAATGGAGTGATCCCTAAAACAAATGCTTATAAAATAATAATTGACAGAGTGTCATTGCTCAATGCGTTGAAACGTGTTTCTGTTTTCTCGAATCAGGCAAGCAATCTTGTGAAGCTTGATTTCAGCGATAATATGATACATATTTCGGCACAGGACATCGATTTTTCGATTTCAGCCGAAGAAACGATCAAATGTCAGTTCGAAGGAGCACCAATCAAAATAGGTTTTAAATCGGCTTTTCTCATCGAAATTCTCAGCAATATAAATGCTTCGGATGTGATTTTTGAACTCACTGATCCTTCCCGCGCCGGATTAATTCTTCCTTTCGAAAACGAAGCCAACGAAGAAATCCTGATGTTGCTGATGCCAATGCTTTTGAACGATTAACAGAATAAATTAACAAAAAAAATAAATAATGGGAAAAGAACAAAGATTTTACTGTCTTTGTTCTTTTTTGTCTTTACAGCTTCCGAAAAAATAGCAAGTAAGAATGAAACTACAACTTAAAAACCCGATTGTTTTTTTCGATCTCGAAACTACGGGTACAAATATCGTATCAGATCGTATCGTCGAAATATCGTATCATAAAGTATCTCCTAACGGTCGCGAAGAAACTAAAACAATACGTATAAACCCCGAAATGCCTATTCCAAAGGGCGCTTCCGATATACACGGAATTACTGATGCCGACGTGGCCGATTGTCCTACCTTCAAAGCGGTTGCTAAAGAAATTGCGCGCGACATAGAAGGATGCGATCTCGCCGGTTACAATTCGAACAGGTTTGATATTCCTTTGTTGGCCGAAGAATTACTTCGCGCCGATGTTGATATCGACCTGATGAAACGTAAATTCGTAGATGTTCAGGTGATTTTTCATAAAATGGAGGCTCGCACCTTAAGTGCTGCTTACAAATTTTATTGCGAAAAAGATCTCGAAGGAGCGCATGGTGCCGAAGCCGACACGCTGGCTACTTACGAAGTGCTTATGGCTCAGTTGGATCGTTACCCTGAGTTGAAAAACGACATCGAATTCCTGTCGAAATTTACAACTCAAAATAACAATGTTGACTTTGCCGGCAGGTTAATTTATAACGATAAAGGCGAAGAACTAATTAATTTTGGCAAATACAAAGGTCAGAAAGTGACCGATGTGCTGAAAACCGATATGGGCTATTATGGCTGGATGATGAACAGTGATTTCCCGCTTCACACTAAAAAAGTACTGACCAACATAAAACTGAGGGATTTCAATAAATAAAAACATGGAACATGTATGCGGTTTTGGTGTAGTCACTTGCTATACACATGCCTCAATTAGTTTCTAAATTCAGGAAGTGAAATATCAGCTTTCCGACCGATTTAGCTTGAGAATCGCTCAGGCGAAAAGAATTATATTCCCTGAAAAAAACGGATGAAGCATAAACAAGGTTATTTGTACCTTGTTTATGCTTCTTTTTTCTTATTTATACAAACAAAGATATGGGGTGTCTTCGGTGCATTTCACTTTGAATTTTACGTCTTTTGCCACCTCAAAACTTTCAAATTTGTTGTAAGTTTTCCATTCTGTTTCGCCGGGTTGCAGGATGGATAATGTGCCAGAAATTATTGTCATTATCTCTATGGTGGCGGTGCCGAATTCGTATTCGCCGGCTGCCATCACACCCACTGTGGCAGTTCCTTCTGCCGATTCCAATCCGATAGAAACAACTTTCCCATCGAAATACTGATTTGTTTTAAACATTGTAGTTGGTTGTTATTATGTGATTTCTATTTTTGTCAGGATCAACTTTCCTTCTTTTTTGTAATAATAGCGTACAGCTCTTCGGTATTTTTGGCAAAGCTGCTGGCACCGACTTCTTCCAGCTCCTTGCGTGGGCGGAAACCCCAAAGTACGCCTGCAAAATCAACTTTTGCATTATAAGCTGTGGCAACATCCACTCCCGAGTCGCCCACAAAAAGCACATCTTGCTTCGGTAAGCCTGTTGTTTCGATGATTTCATTTAAAATGGCAGGATTGGGTTTTACAGGGTAACCTTCGCGCTGTCCGAGTACGGCTGCAAACCGAATTTCGGGGAAAAACTTTCTGGCAAGCTCTACGGTGGCTGTGTGTATTTTGTTGGATGCAACCGCCAATTGGAATCCATCGGCTGACAACTGACGCATCAAGTCAGAAATGCCGGGATAAGGTTTTGTAAACTCTTCGGCATGCTTGCTGTAATGTTTTACGAAATCAAATTTCAGCATCGCAACCGTATCGGCATTGCGTTGATTTTCGGGTAATGCTCTTTCCAGTAACTTATTTACGCCGTTGCCTACGAAAAAATTATAGGCCTCCACCGGATGAGCAGGATAATTATGTTGCTTCAGCGCATAATTAACACTGTTTGCCAAGTCTTCTATAGTGTCGAGCAATGTGCCATCGAGGTCGAATATGATTAGTTTCTTCACTTTTATCTTTATTTTTTTTCTGCAAAAGTAAAGATAATTTTAGGCTGTGGGTCTGCTTGTGCCGGTAATATTTTAAAAATAGAAAAAATAAATTTGGTTTTTATGAAAAATATTAGGTTTAAAGTTTTGTAATTCAAAATATTTTTCTGAATCTTTGTGATATCATTTTAATATCATATTAATTTAAAAAATCATGAAAACAAAAGAAGAAATTTTTAATGGAGCAAAACTGGGAGGTATTCCTATGTTGCTTTTAAATTTGCTGTTTCTCATCGGTATTGTTCTGTTGTTTGTCTGGACAGTTAATGCCGGACTGTCGGTTGGATTAACTACCGCTATTATTATAGTTGATGTAGTGCTTTTTATTTTAAATTGTATTCTTTGGGGCGGCTTTATGCAAATAGAACCCAACGAGGCGCGCGTTATGATTTTTTTCGGCGAGTACGAAGGTACAGTAAAGGATAATGGTTTTTTCTGGGTGAATCCTTTTTACACTAAAAAGAAACTTACCTTGCGTGCCCGTAACCTGGATGCAGAGCCCATCAAGGTGAACGATAAAACCGGAAATCCGGTGATGATAGGTATGGTTGTGGTTTGGAAAGTAACCGATACTTACAAAGCTTCGTTCGACATTGATAATGCATCCATGACTTCGACAGTTGCAGGAGCAGCGAATATCGATAATGTAGGTCAAAAAATGAAAGCCTACGAAAACTTCGTTAAAATTCAGTCAGATTCGGCTTTGCGTTATGTGGCAGGTTTGTATGCTTATGATCATACAGGAACTGCAGATGAATCGGAACTGACTTTGCGCTCTGGAGGCGAGGATGTGAATACTATCCTTGAAGAACAGATCAACGAACGTTTGGTAATCGCCGGAATAGAAGTAGTGGAAGCACGACTTAATTACCTGGCTTATGCGCCCGAAATTGCAGCTGTTATGCTTCGCCGTCAGCAGGCTGATGCCATCATTGCAGCACGCGAAAAAATAGTGGATGGAGCTGTTGGGATGGTTAAAATGGCTTTGAATAAACTTGCCGATGAGGGAATTGTTGATTTGGATGAAGACAAAAAAGCGGCTATGGTAAGCAATTTGCTTGTTGTGCTCTGCAGCGAGGATAGTACGCAGCCTGTGGTAAATGCCGGCACTTTACATCAATAAGAGTTCCTGTATTTTTATTACTTTTAAAATCCGATTTGTATTTTGGCAAAGGAAACAAAAAATAAAAGCTTTGTGCTGCGTATCGATGCTGATATAATGGACGCTATAGAAAAATGGGCTGCGGATGAATTCCGCAGCACCAACGGGCAGATATTGTATATACTTGATCAGGCGCTGAAAAAAAGCGGACGAGTGTCCAAAACCAAAAAATCATCCTCCAGCGAATAACAAAAACGCTTCGATTTCAAAAAAAACAGGTATTGCCTGTTTTTTTTTGTCCATCTGGTTTTTACTCTCTTTCTACCCTTTTAGTTTACAGTAGAATAACGGATTTTGTAAGCACTTTCCTCCAACTGTTAGATGTAATCTCTGCTTTCATAATGAAAAATATAAAAAGAGAATTATAAAAGAGAGCTGTTATCTCGGAATCATAATATTATTTAAAAAGTATAAATAATATTCAGAATGTGTTGTAGAACATATTATTATGCGATTATAATTCAAAAACAAGTGTTTTCTTTACACTTGTTTTTAAGTTATGCCCTGCCACATAATTTAAAAGCAAAATACAACTATTCAATAAGTGTTTCTTCAGCAGCATAACTCATATGATATCAGAATTTTACAAAAACAGAGACAAGCATTATGTAGCAGTTGACTGTATAATCATGGGATTTCAGGAAAACGAATTAAATATCATGATTGCCAAACGACCATTTGAACCGATGAAGGGTGGTTGGTCGTTGATGGGTGGTTTCGTGAATGAGTTTGAAAGTGTGAATGAAGCAGCCAAAAGAGTAGTGAATGAGTTTACAGGTATCGACGATATTTACATGGAACAAGTGGGTGCTTATGGTGAAGTGGAGCGTGATTTGGAACGTGTAATCTCAATTGCTTATTACGCTTTGGTCGATTTTGAGAAGTTTGATACGTCTATAGCCCGTAAATACGATGCCCGATGGGTGAAATTTTCCCGTCTCCCCGAACTGATTTTTGACCATACCCTGATGGTAAAAGATACGTTAAAATTATTACAGCGCAGAGCTGCTGTAAAACCAATAGGATTTAACTTGCTGGGAGATCAGTTCACATTGCCGGCTTTACAAAGTTTGTACGAGGCTATTTATCAGGAATCTATTGATAAACGGAACTTCAGGAAAAAGATATTAAGCATGGATGTGTTGGAAAAATTGGATGAAAAAGACAAAAGTTCCTCTAAAAGAGGAGCATTCTACTATCAGTTCAATAAGGATAAATACGACCAGTTAATTCAACAGGGACTTCATTTTTCTCTTTAAATATTTTATATTTTTTTGATTTTAAAGAGATAAAAGGCAATACATAGTGGCGTAAAATAGAAATAACAGCAAACAAAACAGTAAATAAATTTATGTTAGAAGCTTTAAAAGAAGAGGTATTCAAAGCAAACCTGGATTTGGTAAAGCACGGCCTTGTAATTTTCACATGGGGAAATGTGAGTGCCATTGATCGCAATACCGGTTTGGTAGTGATCAAGCCTTCGGGCGTATCGTACGAAGCCATGAAGGCCGAAGATATGGTAGTAGTGGATTTGGATGGAAAAGTGGTGGAAGGAAAACTAAAACCATCGTCGGATACAGCCAGTCACCTTGTGTTTTACAAAGCATTTCCAAATATTGGAGGTGTTGTACATACGCACTCAACTTATGCAACGGCCTGGGCACAAGCAGGCTGCGATATTCCGAACATTGGTACCACACATTCCGATTATTTTAGTGCAGTCATTCCTTGTACGCGTGATATGACGCAGGCCGAAGTGGAAGGTGAATATGAGTTGGAAACCGGAAATGTCGTGGTTGAGCGTTTCGAAGGGTTAAATCCGGATTTTATTCCGGGTGTTTTAGTCAAGAATCATGGCCCATTCTCGTGGGGAAAAAATGCTCATGATGCTGTACATAATGCAGTGGTGATGGAGCAGGTAGCTAAAATGGCCTATATTGCCTACGGCGTCAATCCTGATTTGACGATGAACGAAAACCTGATCAAGAAACATTTTTACCGTAAACATGGGCCGAATGCTTATTATGGTCAATAATCATATTTTCTGATGCCTCCATTGGAGATATTTTAAAAAATTCTCTTTCGATAATAAACTAAAATGAAAAACACAATGAAGAAATTACTTTTAGCAACATTTTTGATAGGGTTTGCTGCATTGAATGCACAAACGTCGACTTCGAAAATTACTATTCATGCCGATAAGGGTAAAAATGTGATCAATAAAGAAATTTATGGTCAGTTTGCCGAACATTTAGGAACCTGTATTTACGAAGGTATCTGGGTGGGCGAAGACTCTCCGATTCCGAATACAAAAGGATATCGTAATGATGTGTTGAATGCACTCAAACAGTTAAATATCCCGGTATTACGTTGGCCGGGTGGTTGCTTTGCAGACGAATATCATTGGATGGATGGCATTGGTCCAAAAGAAAAGCGTGCTAAAATTGTGAACAACAACTGGGGAGGAGTAGTTGAAGATAACAGTTTTGGTACAAACGAATTCTTCAATCTTTGCGAATTGCTGGGCACCGAACCTTACCTGAGCGGAAATGTAGGAAGCGGCACTGTTGAGGAATTAGCCAAATGGGTAGAATATATTACTTCAGCCGGTGATAGTCCAATGGCTAGATTGCGTCGTCAGAATGGGCGTGAAAATCCCTGGAAATTAAAATATATCGGTGTTGGAAACGAAAGCTGGGGTTGTGGTGGAAATATGACTCCCGAGTATTATTCCGATCTGTATCGCAGGTATGCTACTTATTGTAGAGATTACGATGGCAACAAACTTTTTAAAATTGCAAGTGGTGCCAGTGACTATGATTATAACTGGACTGAGGTGCTGATGAAAAACATTGGAGACCGCATGCATGGAGTTTCGTTGCATTATTACACAGTAAAAGGCTGGACAGGAAGCAAAGGTTCGGCTACACAATTCAGCAAAGACGAATTTTTGTGGACAATGGACAAATGTCTTGAAATAGAAGATGTGGTTAAAAAACACATTGATATTATGGATAAGTATGATCCGGATAACAAAGTGGCTTTGATGGTGGACGAATGGGGCACCTGGTGGGATCAGGAACCGGGCTCAACTTCTGCCCTTTATCAGCAAAACACTATGCGCGATGCTTTTGTGGCTGCATTGACTTTGAATATTTTCAATAAATATACTGAGCGTGTAAAAATGACAAACATTGCACAGGTAGTAAATGTATTGCAGGCAATGATTCTGACAAACGGATCAAAAATGGTACTTACACCCACCTATCATGTGTTCGAAATGTACAAGGTGCACATGGATGCCATTAACCTACCCATCGATCTGCAGTGCGATTCTTTAGTAGCCAACAACAGAAAATTTGCGTCTGTAAGTGTTTCAGCTTCTAAAAATTCAAAAGGCCAGATCAATGTTACGCTTGCAAATGTCGATCCTGATAAAGATCAAACAATTGAAATTGAATTAGGTAATGCAAAAATATCAAAAGTAGCAGGAAGAATACTGACAGCTAAAACCACTGATGCGCATAACACCTTCGAAAATCCTAATGTAGTAGCTCCTGCAGTTTTCAAAAATGCTAAGGTTACCAAAAAGGGCTTGTCTGTAACTGTTCCGGCCAAGGCAATTGTTTCGCTTGAATTACTTTAGTATCAGCCAAAAGCTCTGAAGGGCTTAAAAAAATAAATTTACATAAAACAAATAAATAACACTAACTTCTCCGGCTCCCCTTTAGAGGGTTGGGGGTAAACAAAAATAAAACGATTATGGATTACAAAAATTTAGAAGTATGGTTCATCACCGGAGCTCAATTGCTTTATGGTGGCGATGCTGTTGTAAAAGTAGACGCACACTCTAACGAAATGGTAGCAGGACTAAACGCCTCAGGCAATCTTCCTGTAAAAGTAGTATACAAAGGGACAGCTAATTCGTCCTCTGAAATTTCAGAAATCATGCGTGCTGCTAATGGCGATACAAAATGTATCGGGTTAATAACCTGGATGCACACTTTTTCGCCTGCTAAAATGTGGATTCACGGTTTGATGGATTATAAAAAACCATTGTTGCACCTGCATACTCAGTTCAACGAACAGATTCCATGGTCGGAAATCGACATGGATTATATGAACCTGAATCAGTCAGCACATGGCGACCGCGAGTTTGGTTTTATTACTTCTCGTTTGCGCAAACCACGCAAAGTGGTGGTTGGATATTGGAAAGACAAATCAACACACCTTAAAATTTCTGACTGGATGCGTGTTTGTGCTGGTTGGGCCGATGCTCAGGGCATGCAAATTATCCGTTTCGGTGATAACATGAACAATGTGGCTGTAACCGACGGTGACAAAGTAGAAGCTGAAATCCGTTTGGGTTACCACGTGGATAATGCTCCTATCGCTAAATTAGTACCTTACGTTGAAGCTGTTACCGAAGCTGAAATTGACGCATTGGTTGCTGAATACGAAAAACTATACGACTTTGCTGATGACTGTAAGAAAGGTGCTGAAAAACACATTTCGGTACGTCAGGCAGCTGCTCAGGAAATTGGCCTTCGTCGTTTCTTACAGGAAAAAAATGCCACTGCTTTCACTACCAGCTTCAACGAATTGGAAGGAATGTCTCAATTGATGGGATTTGCTTCTCAACGTTTGATGGCTGAAGGTTACGGTTTCGGTGCCGAAGGTGACTGGAAAACTGCTGCTCTTACCCGTACTATGTGGGTTATGGCTCAGGGATTACCTGGTGGATGTTCATTCCTCGAAGATTATGTATTGAACTTTGATGGTGCAAATAGCTCTATTCTTCAATCGCATATGTTGGAAATCAATCCTGAAATTGCAAAAGCAAAACCACGTATCGAAGTTCATTTCTTAGGAATTGGTGATGCAGGTGTTTGCGCACGTTTGGTATTCCAGGCGCACGAAGGCGAAGGTGTTGCTGCAACTATCGTGGATATGGGAAATCGTTTCCGCATGATTGTAAACGAGGTGAAAGTAATTGAGCCTAAAGCATTGCCAAAATTGCCGGTTGCTTGTGCCTTGTGGATTCCACAACCTAACCTCGAAGTGGGTGCAGGTGCATGGATAACAGCTGGTGGAACTCACCACTCAAGCTTCTCGTTCTCAGTAACTACCGAAATGTTGGAAGATTATGCTGAAATAGCTGATTTGGAAATGTTGGTCATTGATAAAGACACCAATATTCGTCAGTTCAAACAGGACATTCGTAACAACGAAGTGTATTACATGTTGAATAAAGCGCTAAGATAAACATAGTCCCAGGTCTAAGGTCTCAAGTCAAAAGTCTTTGTCGCAAACAATGACTTTTGACATTTGACTTTTGACCATTGACAAAAAATAAAAATATGAAATACGTAATAGGTTTAGATTATGGAAGCGATTCTTGTCGTGCGGTTGTTGTAAACGCCGTCACAGGTGAGGAAATGGCTTCAGCTGTAAAATACTATCCACGTTGGATGGAAGGAAAATACTGTGTTCCAACAGCCAATCAGTATCGTCAGCACCCGCTTGATTATATTGAAGGACTGGAACATACTGTAAAAACTGCCTTATCGAAATGTCCTGCCGGAACCGCTGAAAAAGTAGTAGGTATTGCATTCGATACCACAGGAAGTACTCCTGTATTTACCGACAAAAACGGTACACCACTTTCATTATTACCTGAATTTGCGGAAAACCCAAACGCTATGTTCGTATTGTGGAAAGACCACACTGCAATTAAAGAAGCTCAGGAAATTAATGACTTAGCATCGAAATGGGACATTGACTATACTTCTTATGAAGGAGGTATCTATTCTTCGGAATGGTTTTGGGCAAAAGCGTTGCACGTGCTTCGGGTGGATGAAAAAGTACGCAATGCTGCTTACTCCATTGTAGAACATTGCGACTGGTTGCCAGGCCTCATTACCGATAAAACCGATTCATCTATCATTTGCCGCAGCCGTTGCGCTTCGGGTCACAAAGCCATGTGGCTGGAAAAATGGGGTGGTTTACCTTCCGAAGAATTCTTAACCGCTCTTGATCCGCTGTTGGCAGGATATAGGGATCGTCTTTACACCGACACTTGCCCAAGCGACAAGAAAGTGGGTTACTTAACCGAAGAATGGGCTGCTCGTTTGGGCTTAACTACCAATGTTGCTGTTGCTGTAGGTGCGTTCGATTGCCATATGGGTGCTGTGGGTGCCGAGGTGAAACCTGGTGCTTTAGTGCGCGTTATCGGTACTTCTACCTGCGATATTATGGTTTCGAGCTACGACGAAATGGGTGATAAACTTATTCCGGGAATTTGCGGACAAGTTGATGGTTCGGTTATCCCCGGTATGATTGGATTAGAAGCTGGTCAATCGGCTTTTGGTGATGTATATGCCTGGTTTAAACAAGTATTGGCTTGGCCAATTGAGAATATTCTGGCTAAAAGCACTTTGATTGATGCTGAAACCAAACAAAAGCTGATCGAAGAATCGTTGGATCAAATTATTCCTGCGCTTTCTATCGAGGCAGCAAAAGTTCCGGTTTCGGAATCAACAATCCTGGCTACCGACTGGATGAATGGTCGTCGTACTCCTGACACTAATCAAATGGTAAAAGGTACTATCACAGGATTAAATTTAGGAAGCTCTGCTCCACTTATTTTCCGTGCTTTGGTAGAAGCTACAGCTTACGGTTCGAAAGCCATTGTTGATCGTTTTATCGAAAATGGTGTTGAGATCAAAGAAATCATTGGTATCGGTGGCATTGCTCTGAAATCGCCTTTCGTAATGCAAACGCTGGCCGACGTATTGAACATGCCTATTAAAGTGGCTAAAGCTGAACAAGCTTGTGCATTTGGAACTTCTATGTTTGCAGCTGTTGTGGCAGGTGTTTACGACAAAGTAGAAGATGCTCAGGCAGCTATGGGTATGGGATTTGCATCTGAATACTTCCCTAACAAAGAAAATGTAGAATTATACAAGGAATTGTATAAAAACTACATAAAATTGGGAGAATTCACCGAAAAAGAATTATTTAGCTAAATAATAAAAACGTCCTCTTGTCCCTGAAAACTAAACAGGTTTCTTCGGGGGGAGGACGTTTCAACCTTTTATCAATAAAAATGTAAGAATATGAAAAAGAAACTATTAAGCTTTTCATTCATTATGCTTGTTATTTTCGGGTGCAAAAGCAATGATGAAAAAACACTTTCGGGTTTGGATAAAGCCAATTTTCAGACAGAGGTAAATGGTGATTCAACCAATTTGTATGTACTTAAAAATGCAGCTGGCGCTGAAGTTTGCCTTACTAACTATGGCGGACGCATCGTTTCTGTTATGGTTCCTGACAAAGCCGGAAAAATGCAGGATGTGGTGCTCGGATTCGACAGTGTAGCCGATTACATCAATGTGCCAAGTGATTTTGGAGCTACCATCGGACGTTATGCGAATCGTATCAATCAGGGTAGAATTATTATCGATGGAGATACTATTCAGCTGCCTAAGAATAACTTCGGTCATTGCCTGCATGGCGGACCAAAAGGATGGCAGTATCAGGTTTTCCAAACTGTAAATCAGATCGATGCTACTACTATTGAAATGACACGTTTCTCACCGGATGGAGATCAAAACTTCCCCGGTAACGTAACTGCCAAAGTCACTTTCAAACTTACCGAAGACAACGCCATAGATATCAGCTTTGAAGCTACTACCGACCAAAAAACGGTGATTAATATGTGTAATCACTCATATTTCAACCTCTCGGGTGATGCTAACAACCTTATTACAGACAACTTGCTCTATGTGAATGCCGACAGATACACACCTGTAAACAGAACCTACATGACTACCGGCGCTATTGATTCAGTGAACAATACCCCAATGGATTTCCGCACAACTAAACCCATCGGACAAGATATTGATAAATTTGATTTTCAGCAATTGAAATTTGGAAATGGATACGACCATAACTGGGTGTTAAATACAGCGGGTGATGTTACAAAACTGGCCGCTAAAGTGAGTTCTCCAGTCACTGGGATCGGACTTGAAGTGTATACTAATGAACCCGGCATTCAGGTGTACAGCGGAAACTTCCTGGATGGCAAAGTAAAAGGGAAAAAAGGAATTGTTTATAAAAAACGTTCGGGCGTTTGCCTCGAAACTCAACATTATCCTGATAGCCCGAACAAACCGGATTGGCCTTCGGTAATTCTTGAGCCGGGTAAAGTATACAACAGCAGATGCATCTACAAATTTGTAGTTGAAAAATAATGTCAAAACAAAAAATATTTAAATTATGAATTGGAATTCTCAAGAGTTTATTTGGCTCGACTGGTTGATCATTGTAGTTGGAATTTTGGCGGTAACATGGGCTGTATGGCGCTCGGTGCAAAAGGACAAACGCTTACAGCAGGGTGCCAACAGCGAAGACTATCTGTTCGGTAAAGGAGAACCATGGTATATTATTGGTGCGGCTATCTTTGCAGCAAATATCGGTTCTGAGCACCTTGTGGGTCTTGCCGGTACGGGTGCAAAAGCCGGTGTAGGTATGGCGCACTGGGAAATGCAGGGCTGGATGATCCTTATTCTGGGATGGCTTTTTGTTCCATTTTATCAGCTAATGAACAATAAGTTAGGTAAGATTATTACAATGCCCGACTTTCTTAAAAACCGTTACACACCCCGTACAGGTTCATGGTTGTCTATCATTACTCTTATAGCTTATGTGTTAACCAAAGTAAGTGTAACTGCATTTACAGGTGGTATTTTTATGGAAAGTCTTTTGGGCTTGCCTTTCTGGTATGGTGCTATTGGTCTGATCGTATTAACAGGGATATTCACAGTTTTGGGTGGTATGAAAGGTGTAATGACTTTGTCGGCCATTCAGACTCCTATTCTTATCATTGGTTCTTTCCTTGTGCTTTTCTTAGGATTATCGGCACTCGGAGGGGGCGGTATTGGCGATGGCTGGGCTGCTATGATCGAGTACTCTAAAACCCTGAATGTGGGAGCTGATGGCGTTGCCTACGGTACAAACCATATGTTCCATTTAGAAACCGGTGACCCGCTTTACGATGATTATCCGGGCTTCTGGGTATTTATCGGTGCTTCAATTATCGGTTTTTGGTATTGGGCTACCGATCAACATATTGTTCAACGTGTACTCGGACAAACGAAAGGAGAATCGAACGATGTAGTAATGAAGCGTGCGCGCAGAGGTACTATTGCCGCTGGTTATTTCAAATTACTGCCTGTATTTATGTTCCTGATTCCCGGTATGGTGGCTGCGGCATTAGCAGCGCGTCCCGACAGTGGTTTTACATTGGATAATCCGGATACCGCTTTTGGCGCCATGGTTAAGTTTGTATTACCCGCCGGTGTGAAAGGAATTGTTACAATTGGTTTTATCTCGGCTCTTGTAGCTTCGTTGGCTGCATTCTTCAACTCTTGTGCTACCTTGTTTACCGAGGACTTTTATAAACCAATGTTCAAAGGTAAGACTGAGGAAACTTACGTGTTGGTAGGTCGAATTGCAACAGTTGTGGTAGTTGTACTTGGTATTGTATGGATACCTGTAATGATGAGTCTCGGTAGTCTTTATTCTTATCTGCAAGGTATCCAATCGCTGCTTGCACCTGCTATGGTGGCCGTATTCGTGATGGGTATTTTCTCTAAAAAGATTACACCTAAAGCCGGAGAGTATGGTTTAATCATTGGTTTCCTTATTGGTATGGTACGTTTGCTCACCAATATCTTCACAAATACAGGAAAAGATATAATGACTGGTTGGGGTTGGGAATCCACCGCCTGGTTCTGGCAAACCAACTGGCTCATCTTTGAAATATGGTTGCTTGCGTTTATTATGTTGTTTATGGTTGTAGTGTCGTTCTTCACTAAAAAACCAACTGCTCAACAGATTGAATTCATCACCTTTACCGGTGATTACAAGGCAATGATAAGAAATAGCTGGAACAAATGGGATGTTATTGCCTCTTTAGGCGTAGTAATTCTGTGTGCTTTGTTCTATTGGTATTTCTGGTAATAAGTGTTATATGTGAATAGTGAAAAAAAGACTGATGAAGAAAATCTCATCAGTCTTTTTTTTGTAAATGTATTTTAAATATTAAATGCAAGTTTAATTCCCTGAATCAGCATATTGGCACCCAGTACTCCAATGATTATACCCATTATTTTCCCGATAATTACAAAATTTTTGTCGCCCACTATCCTCACAATGTAACTGCTGTAGATAAACGAAAGGTAGGTAAGCAGAACAATGAGTCCGAAAATAACAATGGTGGTAAGCAACATAAAAACGCTTACATTTACAACGAAGTTCATGGCGGTTACAATAGTCCCCGGGCCGGCAAGGATAGGAATGGCCAGTGGAGAAATGGCTATGCTTTCGTCGAAGGAAGAGGCCGGATCGAGTACCGAAGCAGGCTTTTTGGTTTGCAGCATATCGAACCCGATGTAAAAAATCAGAATACCACCAAAAACCTTGAACGCAGGAATCGTCAGGCCGAATACCTGAAAAATGTACTGACCAATCAGTATAAATGCCAAAACAATAAGAAAGGCAACTATTGTAGACGTTTTAGCAACTTCTCTTTTCTTTTTTTCTCCTTGTCCCTCTGTTAGTTTCACAAAGATAGGAATATTCACAATTGGATTCATAATGGCAAAAAACGCCATAAAAACAGTGAGGATATAGCTCCAGAGTTGCTCCATGTTTAAGTTTTAAAATTGAGTTGTACGGATGTCAGTTATTTCAGTTTGACTTACTTCTGAAACACAAAGATATATATTTCGGGTGGATAATTGGTTTTGCAGCTGCGCTCATTTGAAAACCGGCACTTTTAATGCCTTGTTTTTCCTTAGGCTATTTTGCAGGGCGGAAGCTTTCAGAAGAGGCTGAAAGCCGGAAATAGTTTCCGCTAAAAGCCTTCAGATTACCACTTCTTTTTCCTGCTTATGGCCGAAAGAACAACAACCGTTGTGATGTAAAAGGGATAGATGAATGAAAGCGACAGCAGTAGTTGGGGTGATAACTGAAGTGAGAAAAAATCTTTTAACTTCGTACAGAAAATAAAATCGACAAGCAGCTTGATGCCAAAAACGGTCAGATAGCCGATGAAGAACTGAATTGAGAGGAAAGAAAGGAAAAGAAGGCCTAATTGAACGACCGAAATCCCGAAAACAGCAAGCGCCGTCAGGATTAAATGAAAGTCGGTGTAAGCCGGTGCTTTTGATGTCCAGCGCATGCGTTGTCTTACAAAAGATTTTAAACTGCCGGCTGCTAATGTAGTCACCATTGCTTTTTCCGATTTCAGAAAACGAATGGTTCCCCTGCGTTTTTTTATGCTGAGCAACAAAAATACATCATCGCCTGAAATTTGCTCCTCGTGCAAATCGGTCTGACTTTCGAGCCAGGCTTTTTTTGTAAACGCAAGATTGGCACCGTTGCACATAACAGGCATTCCGGCGCCTGCTGCACCCGCGCCCGATGCCACAAGGGTGACAAACTCAAGCTGTTGTAGTTTTCCCAAAAAACTGATAGGTGCCGATGTATTTACCGGCCCTATGAGCAAATCGGAGGGATGCTTATGCAGGAAACTGCAAATGGTTGCTATCCATTCAGGATGAGGCCTGCAATCGGCATCGGTAGTTACAATCATCTCACCTGTGGCTGCCTGAATACCGGCTTTCAGTGCATGTTTTTTCCCGTTTTCACTGCATTCAACGATAATGATTTTGTTGAAAATGCTTTTGGCCGATTCCATTACGGCGGATGTATCGTCGGTTGAATTATTGTTTACCAATACCAACTCAAAGTCCTTATTGCTTTGATTTTGCAACGCAAGCAAAAGGGCAGGCAGATGCAACGCTTCGTTTTTGCAGGCTACCACAACCGAAAGCCGGAAGGCGGGTGTGCTTTCCGGCTCAGCAGTAAAACGGGGCATTTTGTCCCATCCTTTTGCAAAAACGAGAATGAGTATTGCGTAAATCAGCGCAACGAGCAATGAAATGCAAATAAAGAGCATCAGCTTTTAAAACAAATAGTTCAGGCCGATGTACATTCCTGAATTGCCATCCTGCTTGTTGAACGCCTTGCCATAGTCGGCAGAGATAACGAAATTTTCGTTCCAACCAATTTTGAAACCTATACCTGCGGCCGAATGAAATTTACCCGACTCGTAATTGCTAAAATAGGTGGCCCGGTCGGTTGCCGAAACTGCCGATAAGTCCATTTCAATTGGTTTCAGAACAAGCCCTGAGTCGAAAAACACATTGGTGCCCAGATAGAAGTTTTGTTTCAGCCATTCGAAGCGCAGAAACTTATAGCGGAATTCGAAATTGCCAAAACCCACTGCGTCACCCACTACCCGATTGCGCAGGATGCCACGTACCGAGCTTTTACCGCCAAGTCCCTGGTTCGAAGCAGCAATCAGGAAGCTTGTAATCAGTTCGGGTTGTGCAAAATAAGGCACTTTGTTGCTGCCAAGCGTGGTTTGATAGTCGAGCCGATAGGCGAATTGCAAATCTTTTGCCAAAGAAAAATACTGCCGGTGAATGATGGCTAATTTGGTGTGAGGAAACGCTTCGTTGATAAATTTGGGTGCCGACTGAATGACTGCTTCAGTAAAAATCCCTTTTTCGGGGCAGGCCAACTGGTCACGTGAATCATATTTAAAACCGGCTTTCAGATAATTTATACTTCCTCCATCGGCTTCAGCATCGCTTATCAATCCCCAGCTTTTGTATTTTTGAAACAAATCGCCACCGGGCACTGCGGGCAAGTCTAATTTGTCGATATTTACACTGTCCATCTTGAAATTATAAAAAGCATATCCGGCTACCCAGCCAAACTTCGACTCGCCAAAATAGCCCTGAAAGTCGGCTTTTATTCTGAACGTGTTTTTTTCGTTTTTATAAAAGTTTCGGTAGCTTTCGTTCAGGTTTTCGTTGTAAATGCTTTGGTAGCCATTGAACCCGTAAAAGTCGGCCATTTGGTCAGGCACATAAGCAACATCCAACGTTGTGCGGATGTTGGGAATCAGGTGTTCCGAATCATATCTCACCCTGGCAATTGTAGTTCCTTTTGTGTAAGTGGACAGTTCGAGGTACAGCGAGTGGTTGTATTTGGGGAAATTTGTACCATCGCCATAGTCGAACAGGTTGACCAATGCGCCATACTGAAAACCTAAATCCGAATCGTACGAAATGGCAGGCAAAGCGCCAAATCCCAGACCTTTTTTTACTTTTTGTTGCGAAAAAACAGCTGAAACTGTCATTACAAAACCGATTGCCAACACTAATTTTTTCATAAAACTACTGATTTATAAGCAGGTTGATACATTTTTTGTTTGAATACAGGATTCAAAGATATGAAAAAAACACAAAAAAAGCACACTGTAAGCGTGTGCTTTCGTTGATAGGTGCTTTTGAGCGGATTAGTTTTGGTGGCATTCGTTGCAAACGCCTGAATAAGATATTTCAACTGCATGGATGTTGAAACCTGTATTTTTAGGTAATTCAAACAGCGCAGGGGAGAGATTGAAAATGTCGTACACTTTCCCGCAGTTTTTGCAAATAAAATGTCCGTGCGAAGTTGTGTCCACATCATAGCGGGCATTTTTTTCGTCGATAACGAGTTGTTGTACAGCTCCGCGCTCCAGAAAAAGATTCAGGGTGTTGTATACCGTCGTTTTCGAAAGTGTTGGCATCGACGGGCTTAATGCAAGGTAAATTTCGTCGATGGTGGGATGAGTCCTGTTTTTAAGTAAGTATTCCATTACGGCAGTTCGTTGAACCGATGGTTTTATCGAAAACTGAAGTAAATAACGATGTGATTGAATTGATGTGTACATTGTAGAAATTAAAGCTTTATATATAACTTGCAAAGATATAACAATTGGACTGAATTATCTCTCCGAAACCTTTGTTCAAGGTTGCTGACAGTGCAGAATTACAGTGTATTTAATGTTATTTAGCAACTTTATTCGATACTGAATTGTAACAGATACAAATTTATTAAATAAATCAAACAAAAGTCGCGATTGAAACAATCGCGACTTTTGTTGAAATGTGTATAAGTGCCGGAGCTTACAGAGCGTTGATTTCTTTCAATACATCGTTTGTAGCACGAACAGCAGCAGCGCTCTTAGCGAACAAAGCTGTTTCTTCAGCATTCAGTTTGTAGTCAAGAATTTCTTCCAGACCGTTTTTGCCAATAACACATGGAACGCCGATACAGATATCGTTTTGTCCGTATTCGCCTTCGAGAGCAACGCAACATGGGATAATTTTCTTCTGATCGTGAATGATAGATTCAACAAGATAAGCAGCAGCAGCTCCCGGAGCATACCATGCCGATGTGCCTAACAACCCTGTTAATGTAGCACCACCTACCATAGTGTCGGCAACTACTTTAGCCAAAGTTTCGGCATCCAACAATTCTGTTACCGGACGGCCTTTATAGTTAGCAAAACGAGTCAATGGAATCATTGTAGTGTCGCCGTGTCCGCCAATTACTGTGCCTTCTACTTCGGTTGGATTAGCATTCAACGCTTTGCTCAAATAGCATTTGAAACGTGCGCTGTCCAAAGCACCACCCATACCAATAATTTTGTTTTTTGGAAGTCCGGTAGCTTTCAATGCCAGGTAAGTCATAGTGTCCATTGGGTTACTTACTACAACGATAATGGCATTAGGCGAAAATTTCAAAATATTTTCGGCAACGCTTTTTACAATTCCTGCATTTACTCCGATCAATTCTTCGCGGGTCATGCCTGGTTTACGTGGAATACCTGAAGTGATAACTACAACATCAGAATCAGCTGTTTGTGCATAATCGTTGGTGCAACCAACAATTTTTGAGTCGAAACCCAACAATGATGCAGTCTGGAGCATGTCTAATGCTTTTCCTTCAGAGATACCTTCTTTTACATCCAGCATGATTACCTGATCGGCTACTTCGTTGAATGCAAGAACATTTGCACATGTGGCACCTACATTACCGGCACCAACTACAGTTACTTTTGACATATTAATTTGTTATTTTAAGTTTTACAATTTATTTCCTCTTCTAAAACGGATACAAAGATATAAATAATCCCGGCAATTAGAGAAAAATTTCTTTAATATTTTCTATTTTTAAATATTCATCTACTTTCTATGCAGGCGACTTGTTTTTCAACACAGAGTTCCTGCTTGCTGCGCCCAAGCAAGCCCGGGATTTATGTATTCAAAAACAGTTTGTGTAAATCCGGGAAATGCTGTACATTTGCACAATACAACACAAAATTAACGCTTATTTCTCATGAACAAATACCTTATTGCCGGAATTGCACTTTTCGGGCTTGTGGCCTGTAATTCGGCCGATCAGTTTAAAATAGCAGGAACTGTTGAAAATGCTGCCAAAGAAACAATGTATCTCGAACACATTGGATTGTTGAAAACAGACCTGCTCGATTCGGTAGTGCTTAGCAAAGATGGCGAATTTAAATTCAAAGCGCCGCGTCCCGAATATCCCGATTTTTACCGCCTTCGCATTGGCGCTAAGACCATTGATTTTGCAGTGGATTCCTGCGAAACAATCACAGTAAAAGCCGATGCTAAAAGCTTTGCCAGTAGTTATCAACTCGAAGGATCGCAAACAAGTGACGACATTCAGCAACTTCGTAAATCTGTGTCGGACATTCAGCGCAAGGTGAACAGCATAACTCCCGAAATGAGCGCTGCCGAGCGCAATGCAAAAATAGCCGAAATAACTGCCGATATCGAGAAGCATAAAGTGATGGCCCGTCAACTGATTCTGCAAAATCCACGTTCAGCGGCTGCATATTTTGCTATTTATCAAAAAGTCAACAATTCCTATATTTTTTCGCCCTACGTCAAAGAGGACAAACCCTATTGCGCCGCTGTGGCTACCTCGTACAATACTTTTATGCCCGAATATGTCAGGAGCAAAAACCTGTACGGACTGGTAATGGATGCCATTCAGACAGAAAGAAAAGAAAAAGCCAACCAGGAATGGGCTGAGATTATCAACAACGCTTCGGCTGGTTATATCGACATTGCATTGAACGATAAAAACAACAAACAACGGAAACTGTCCGAACTGGAAGGAAAGGTAGTGTTGATTGATTTTTCGTCCTACGAAATGGAAAACAGCGTGCAATATACTTTTGAATTGCGCGAACTTTACAATAAATATAGCGGCCGCGGTTTCGAAATTTTCCAGATTTCGCTGGACCGGAGCAAACTGCTGTGGGAAGAATCGGTGGCCAATTTGCCCTGGGTATGTGTGCGCGACGAAAACGGTCCGAACACCACCTTTGTTTCTTCTTACAATGTAAGAGCGATTCCTACTTTGTATTTAATGAACAGAGAGGGAGTGATCATTGGTCGCGATATGAATTTCGAGGAGCTGAATGCTAAGATAGCTAAGCTTTTGTAGGCTTATTTTTTTACAGTTTACGAATACAGCAGAAGGTTGTAGTTGCAGTGAAGCATCGAAACCTCAATCACATTATCATGCATAAATTTATAAAAGAGGCTGCACTTTCAATAGGTTTCGATGCTTGCGGCATAGCCCGGGCAGAGGCGCTTACTGAAGATGCAGCTTTTTTACAGCAATGGCTGGCTGAAGGCAAACAGGGAGAAATGGGTTATCTGGCACGTAACTTTGAGAAGCGTACCGATCCCCGCCTTATGGTGCCCGGATGCAAGTCGGTAGTGGTGGTGTTGCTGAATTATTACACTGACAAAGCTCAACCTGCTTCAGCGCCCCGCATTGCTAAATATGCATGGTCGGCTACCGATTACCATCAGGTATTGAAACAGAAATTGCTCGAACTGGAGCATAAAATTACAGCAGCATACGGAGCTGAATGTGTGAACAGTGATTACCAACATAGTTTTGTGGATTCGGCGCCGGTGTTGGAAAGACGTTGGGCACAACGTGCAGGGCTGGGATGGATAGGTAAACACACACACTTGATTGCCACCGGCATAGGGTCATATTGTTTTATTGGTGTGCTTATGCTTACTGTCGAAACTGAATACGATGAAGCTGTTCCCGACCGATGTGGCAAATGTACCCGCTGTATCGATGCCTGTCCTACCAAAGCGCTTACAGGCCGAAGTATGGATGCACGTCGTTGTATTTCGTATCAGACCATAGAATATAAAAAAACCGTAGAACCTGAATTTCAATCGCTCTTAACGGGAAGAGCTTTGGGATGCGATATTTGTGCTGATGTTTGTCCGTGGAACAGAAAATGGGCAAAGCAACACCAGCATCCCGAACTTGCGCCCGTAGAAGAAATAGGCAGATGGACATTGGCCGATTGGCAACAGATGACTCCCGACCTTTTTGGTAAAACATTTAAAAGCTCAGCCATTCAGCGGGCAGGTTTCCGCAAACTGAGAGAGAATATTGACATTGTAACCGAAAACAAGCAGTCCACTTCCTAACTTTTTTCTGTTTTTGTTGTTTATTGTATTGAGTTTATTACAGGCATTGAGGCAACAATATTAGGAACTGTTTTGATTCACTTCCTGACTTCTTAACTTCAATAACTTCTTATTAAAATAAAACGAAATTTAATCGAAAATAATAAAATGTGGAAAGTAAATCCTTTTAAATACAGTCGCCGTCCTGCCTCAGAAGTAAAGGTAGGAACGGTAAAGCTTGGCAGCGATTATCCCGTACGTGTGCAGTCGATGGCCAATACCGACACCAACGATATCGAAAACTCAGTGGCACAATGCATTCGTATTGTGGAAGCAGGAGCCGATATTGTAAGGTTCACAACACAGGGCATACGCGAAGCCGAAAGTGTGAAACTGATTCACAATGCCATCCGCGAAAAAGGCTACACAACACCATTGGTGGCCGATATTCATTTCAATGCCAATGCTGCGGATGTGGCAGCGCGCAATGTTGAAAAAGTGCGTATCAATCCCGGCAACTATATCGGAAGTATCAAGATAGGCGATAACTCCGATTATACAGATGCAGAATTTGCCACTGAGTACGAAAAAATAAGGGCGCGTTTTATTCCTTTCCTCAATATATGTAAGGAAAACAATACCGCCATTCGCATTGGTGTAAATCATGGATCGCTCAGCGAACGCATGATGAACCGCTATGGCGATACACCGCGTGGCATGGTGGAATCGTGTATGGAATTTCTTAATATTTGCAGGGAAGAAGATTTTCATGATGTTGTTATCTCCATGAAAACATCCAACACAGTAATGATGGTGCAGACCGTTCGCCTGTTGGTGGACGAAATGGAAAAGGCCGATCTGCATTATCCTTTGCATTTAGGAGTTACCGAAGCCGGAGATGGTGAAGATGGACGCATTAAATCGGCCATTGGCATCGGTGGACTGTTGTTGGATGGGATAGGCGATACCATTCGTGTGTCGTTGAGCGAAGAGCCCGAAGCTGAAATTCCTGTGGCGCGTTTGTTGGTTTCGTACATTGGCGAACGTGCAGAGGCAGCAGCCATACAAGCGGTTGAAAGCACTCAATACTCGCGTTACGAATACATTCGCCGTACAACACATGCCGTTGGAAATATTGGGGGCGAAAATGTGCCGGTAGTCTTTGCCGATAAGGATGGCGGATTCAGCACCATACCCGATTACTTATTGGTGGACAACCATGTGTTGAGTACCAATGGCGATACTTATCCTGTTTTCGAAGCTGATTATATCCAGACACTTCTTTCGGACAATTCGGCAATAAAATTCCTGAAACTTGAATATGCCGATTTAACTCCTGAGTTGATCGGTATCCTGAATGAAAGTACCGATATTGTTGTGTTGCTAAGCACATCGCACCCGAATGGCGTAGGCGAGCAACGTGCATTTTTCCATACTTTGCTGAACGAGGGTTGTACTGTTCCGGTGGTGCTTTGCCGCAGTTATGCCGAGACAGACCTGCAACACCTTCAGATAAAAGCAGCAACCGACCTGGGCGTTTTGTTTATCGATGGTTTTGGCGATGGTATTTTTCTCGAAAACAAAGGCAATATCGGCGTAGAAGCAGTATGTTCGGTTGCTTTCGGTATCCTTCAGGGAAGCCGTGTACGCATTACAAAGACTGAATATGTGTCCTGCCCGAGTTGCGGACGTACAATGTTCAATCTTCAAACCGTAATTGCCCGTATCAAAGCACGCACTTCGCATCTGAAAGGCCTTAAAATTGGTATTATGGGTTGCATTGTGAATGGTCCCGGCGAAATGGCCGATGCCGATTACGGTTATGTAGGCGCCGGACGCGGTAAAGTAAGTCTTTACAAAAAGAAAGAATGCGTAGAGCGCAATATCCCCGAAGACGATGCGGTGGATAAATTGATTGAGCTCATTAAAGTAAATGGCGACTGGTACGAATAATCAGCTGTCTGTTTATATTGGTTTTCATTGCAATGGGCGCAGCCTGTCAATAATATACTGATTTCGGAAAGGGTGGTTTTTGTTTCGCTCCTCCGACGCCTGCGAAAATCTCTTTTCCTTTAAACCGATGCTTGTGAGTAAAAACACACAGGTATCGGTTTTTTTTTGTTTTAGAACTAAGGTTGGTTCAGCTCAGACGCCCGCAAAGTTTTGTATATATAATGAAGATATACGGTAGGGTTTGTTTATCGGGAGCTTAATTTGAAATGTAACATTCAAAAGTCTTCGACGTTTTGAAGTTTAGCTTTCTTCAGACGTCTGCAAAGTTTTGTGCAATGAATGAGGATATCCGGTAGAACGGGTCATTTTAATCTCGAATACCGTTGTCATAATAGATAATTGTTGAACTCTTGTCGTCTATATATGCGTAAGGATAATCTTTATTTGTTGGCTTTATTTTCCATGTTTTAGTGAAGTTTTTAGAGGTCGTATTATTGCCATAATTTAAGTCATAATAACCAAACTCAATATCAAAACAACTATTTTCTCCTGCTTCTTTTTCTCCTGATAAATCGTTGTTCTGTTCCATACCATGAATAAATGTCGTTACAACACTGTTCTTATTCAGTTTAAAATTTGTGTCTAATGTAATGTTCTCAATTATTTCACCTGATAGAAAATAATAATTATTTTTCTCATTGAAATGAAATATTAAATCGTTGGTAAATAGTTTCAGATTGTTTTTAAATTGATAACATTTTACGTGGTGATAATTCAATTCATCCCGTTGAAAATTATAGAATTGATAATTTGTATTGTCTAAATGATTATGACTAAACAGTGCTTTAATTGTGTCTATTTGATTTTGAGCTAAAATCAATGTCGTAAGTGTATTGTGATTTATGTTCAAGCAATATTCAGTTTCTTGTTCGCACGATACAAAGCTGAAAAGCAATGAAACTCCCAAAATAATAGTTTTGATTTTCATATAGTTGTTTTAAACAATAGATGCATCTAATCATCATAATGTTGCATTTTTTATGCTTACTGAAATATATATCCTTACCTCAATTCCGTATATCCGAACATTTTTCTTCTTCACGCTCGTAAAACCACTCTTCTGTAAGCGGGAATTGAAAATCAGCGAAGCTAATACGGTTCAACCGACGCTTCCTTGCTGCGTCGCAGATCCCGAATTTATCGGGAGTCGTTCCGACCGCAGGAAGCTTAAGTATTAGGCGTTAGGTGTTTGTTGAAAATATTTTAGCTGAAAGTAAAATAATTATCAAATAAATATCTTCTCTTTATATAAACCTATTGAAATGGGTAAATTTTAATTTCTTGACTCACTATGTTCACAGAGTAAACAGCACCGAGTCCGGTAATATTCCCTGTCACTAATTCTAAGGGGTAGTTTTCATCTGTTTCTTGCTTTTTTAGCTGTTGTTTAATCTTATAATCATAAACTAAAGCATCTATATGGTCAATTTCGAAGCTAATAGTCGAGTCATTCATGCTACTTATATTACAAATATAGTACTCATTTAAATTTAAATTTTGTTTTTTTAATCTTTCTCTGATGAGGTTTAGAGCAAAAGCTTCGGAGGAGTTTGTTGTTTTGAATTTGTCTAGAGCCCAATAAGGAGAGTTTGTAATTATCGAATCAAATTCTGAAATGGTTATTTTGTTGTCTTTATAACCTCTCAAATGTACTGCAATATAAGTGTTATTGTTTCTGTTATTGCAGCCTAATATAATAAGTGTAAAGAGAATTAATGTGATTTTTATTTTCATACTTTTTATTTAATTTATTTTCTCTTATTTCCTTTTTTGAGATACCTAATATTCAAAATGTCCCCCACGCTGCCGCACGATTGCATCGTGTGGCAATAACTTTAAATCAACACAATATCCAATAATCCTTTTTCTCCGGCATAATCAGTAGCACTACTATCAAGGATTATGGAACTTATAATTTCTACTCATTATAACTCTTGTTTTTTGATTATTGTTTACTCCTTACCTGCCACACGATGCAATCGTGCGGCAGCGTGGGGTGCAAACTTTTAGTCGTCTGACGAAGGAGGACACTAAAACGTTTCTTCGTTTATGGGTTCGTTTTTTTTAAGAAACATTCAAAAGTCTTCTACGTTTTGAAGTTTAGCTTTATTCAGACGTCCGCAAAGTTTTGTGCAATGAATGAAAATAATCAATAGAGTAGGGTTTATTTGTCAAATACATGCAACATTCTCAGTCATTCTTTCATCTAAAGGAGAAACAGTGTTTTTATGAAACTGAATAAATATTTGATATTGATTTCGACGCTTCTGCTTGCTGTGTCGTGTGAGTCAAAAACTGATGCTGAAGCAGAACAGGCTGGTGTGAAAATAACGATAGGTACAGTTTGTGGTTGGTGTGCCGGGAATGATTCATTGGTTATTACAGAAAAGAGAATGACTTATATTCAGAAAGCCGTTTGTGACGGAAGTGAGTATAAGACTTCGAAATCTACTTCTGAAAGTAGCTGGAACAAAATAATTAGTTTGTACGATCAGGACGAGTTTGCAAAGGTGGATATAAATACCTGTCATGTGTGTGCCGATGGGTGCGACACATGGATAAGGGTGGAAAACGGAACGTTTACACACGAAATACGTTTTGGTGGTCTTCGGGATTCGGATGAATTAAAGCCCATAGAGGAGTTTATAAAACTGCTTGTTGATGAAAAAAGTAAATTTGCAGTTCAATAATTAAAAAGTAAATATTGAGAAAGGGTCCATCTCTGATATCCCTGAATCTCTTTCTCTTTAAGCCGATGCTTGTAAATAAAACTTACAAGCATCGGCTTTTTGCTTTAGGGTAAATGGAATGATATAAATGATAGATTCCTGCATTTAACAATTATTATAATGTTTGTTAGAACTTTGTTAGAACTTTGTGAGGACTTTGTGAGAGAAAGTATGATTTATTTTCACTAATATTGCAGAGTTAAAATTTAAGAGAGTGAATACATGGTTGTGAATATGTTGGTTTTATCTGTCCTCCCGGATAGGTAATCAGTAAAGCTAATGCAGATGTACATTACTGTCATAAGTCTGTGAAGTTTAATACATTTAAATAAGGTTGTCCGGTAGAACAGGATAATGAAAACAAATACAATATGAAACGAAATCTATTATTCTTAGTTTTTTGCATGGTTTTATTAACTATGTATGCAAAGCAATCCACCATTATTCATTCTAACAAAAAAAATATCGTAATGATGATCGACAAAGGGAGAAATGATTGGACTATCTCTACTGAGCTGTTCCCGTATTCTATGCAACCATTTAATGAAGGTATCGTTCCTGATATTTTAGTGGAGTATACGCTCGATGAGTATTTGAATCAAACAGTTGATAAAGATGTAACGACTGCAATAGACCTGTTGTCAAAGCAAATCAAATAAGCAATTCACATAAAATACATTTAAAAGAACAGAAGAACTATGTATCTAAAAAAAGCGGGTATTTTAATTGTTTGTAGTTTTGTTTATCTGTTGTTCCCACGGGTGCTTTCTGCTCAAAATAGCACTTATAGTGTTGTGGGAGTAGTGTGCGAACCCAATAGCACAACAACAATTCCTTATGTGACGATACAAAGCTATGTTGCAGGCACTACTTCGAATCCTGTATATGCTTGTGTGTCCGATGGGTTGGGTAAGTTCAACATTGCCATCGCCAATCCGGGAGAGTATGATATTGTTTTTTCTTATGTTGGCAAACGTACACATATAGCACATGTAAGTCTGAAAACTGAAACCACAATAGATTTAATGACAGTAAAGCTGGAGGATCAGAGCAAGGAACTGGGAGAAGTGAATGTGTATGGACAGAAACCGCTTGTAAGTGTTCTCCCTGATAAAATAATTTATAATGTGTCGGATGATCCTCAGGCGTTCAATTCAAACTTATTGAAGATTGCCCGGAAAATCCCTGTTTTGAATGTCGACCGTGAAAATGGTATCCTGCTAAATAATTGTATTCCATTAATTTTGATCAATGGAAGAAAAGTAAAATCGATCAACAGGGATCCTGTTTTATTCCTGAAAAGTACAGCCGCTTCTAAAATTTTGAAGATCGAAATTGTCTCTACTCCCGGTTCGAAATACGATGGCGATGAGACCTGTGGTGTGGTGAATATAGTTACCAACAAAACGAACGATGCATCGTTGATGGTAGGCACTGAGGGCGATAGTAACCTGGGTTATACTATGTTTACTGATATTGGGTTTAAACATAACAAATTTACTGTGAACGGTAATCTTTCATATACGTCGACAAAAAAGTTCGATTCCGAAAAGCATTCCGAAAGGTTGAATAATAAGGATGTACTCAACTATAAACTTATTCAGAACAGTGAAAATAAGTTGGTTGGCAATGGTGTTTCAAAAACTTTTTCAATCGATGCGAGTTACGAATTTGATTCACTCAACATATTAAATTTCGCAACAGGTTATAATCAGAGTAATTCGAAATACAGTAGCCAGGAATTAAATACGATGAGTGATATTGCTAATATGCCCGTATATGCATTTAATGCAAAGGAATACTCCGGGTTTAAGTTCGGCGATTATAACATTGGGCTCAATTATGAGCATATTTCGAAAGACAAGAGAAATACATTGACAGTTTTAGCTCTGAAAGAAGTTGAATATGTTGAACAGTCGAAAGATCAGGAAGCGTTGTCAATATTGAACTATACATGTTCACATTTCGTGTACGATCAAAATGAGAAAATGGATGAGAATACCTTGCAAATTGATTTTGTCCATGACTTCAAGAACGAAAGTAAGTTAAGCACAGGCGCTAAAACGATTTTTCGGGATAATTCTGACGTTTCGGAGAAGTATAACTATGCAGTAGACATAGGTGTACAAAAGGAGAATTTCAACAACAATCAGCTTGTTTTTTCACTCTATTCGGAATATGCTTTCAAAATAAAGAAACGATTAAATGTAAGTGCCGGACTGCGTTTCGAGACTACAAGTATTGATGGCGGTTTCGAAAACAATGATATGGCCGATTTTTCAACTAATTATTCAAATCTTTTGCCCTATTTACTCCTTTCGATGAAAACATCAAAGGGGATTCTATTGAGTACAAGTTATAATGCAAAGATGAAGCGTCCGGGCGTTACCGCTTTAAATCCTACAATTTATGTATTAGATCAGCAGTCTGTTTACTATGGTAACCCTTTGCTTACTTCCGAATATCTGAACAAAATCAGTTTCGATTATTCAAACAGCTTAAAGCGTATCAAACAATTTGTAAAGTTATCGTATACTTTCTCCGATAATTCCATTCAGAACACTTCGGGTATTGCGAACAACATCTATTATACTACTTATATGAATGATGGAAAATTCAAAGATCTAAACCTATACTTAAACCTTAGTTCACGCATCACTTCGTGGCTGCAGGCCCGACTGAGTGGAAGTGCCAGTTATATCACTTTGTCTAATAAGGAAGCATCAAATTCAGGGTTTACAGGGTCAGTGAATGCCAGCGCCTTCTTCGATCTCACCAAAGGGTATGAACTTAGCATGAGCGGCATGTATAGATTTCCCGGCGTTACGTTGCAAGGTTACGGATTTAATTTCTATAGCAGTTATTTAGGCGCTTCAAAGGCGTTTTTCGACGATAAACTAAATATTGAATTAGCCGTGTCCAATCCATTTTGGAAAACAAAAAAATACTCCAGAACAATGGATGCTGATGATTTCCGTATTGCCACCGATGTGTTCAACATAGGAAGAGAGTTCCTGATATCAGTTTCTTATACCTTCAACGACAAAGATATCAGAGCAAGTAAAACAAGCAAAAGTATAGAAAATCAGGACTTGGTTGGTTCTAAAGGTGCTCAATAGAAAGAAATGTGGCAATTTTTTAATATGCCAATGTGCCAATTCAAGAGTCAGCAGTTGGTATGGCAGTTAATGAAGTTAAACCCTTGTTCGCTGTAGTCGAAGTGAACAGAATTGGAAAAACATAAAACCCCCAATGACCGAGATTAAAAATCGGGACACACAAGGAGATGATTAAAATTTTTACTAAACATTTTTTGTCCCTCTCTTATTCCCCCTTTAGGGGGTTAGGGGGCAGATATAACAAACTATATTATGAAAAAAAACATCGTGTTCATTTTATTGATTGTATTCCCTTTCTCATGCACGTTTACTCAAAAAAAGACAATGAATTGGGAAACCAGAGATGTAAACGCACGGCTGATACATAATATCTCCGTTCTGTCTGATTGTTATGGTTATGTGCGCTATTTTTATCCAAATGCTTATGTGGTTGATTTTGATTGGACTAAATTTCTGATGTACTCCATACATAAAATCGAACCGATACAGAATGATGATGATTTGAAAAGCGCTTTGCTCGAATTGTTTAAACCACTTTGTCCTCAAATTTCGTTTTCGAATAATGCTGTAGTGACAACAGAGAAAATCAGAACACCTTACTTTGCAGTTGAATATAAGGCAATCGGTTCGTTGGCTGAGATGAAATCACCTATAATCCGAATGACAAAAGATTTAGATTACAACAGCAACTATTCATTTAAAATAGATGAAAATATCTATGTGAATTTTCCGCTTGCAGTAAACATCTTGCCTGCAAAAACAGATAGCTATACTAATTTGCTAAAGGAGATCAATAAAATAGATGAGGGTGGAATAGGGCTATTCTCCGCATTGCTGAATGCAGAAAGTGTGAAAAATGCTAATTTGATATTTAAGCATTTATCATATAGGATGGCCGATTTAATAATAAGGAAAAATATTGTTCAACATTTTTATCCTTATTTTCAGGAAGATGGGCTACAGGAAATATGGGATAATAAATTTGAAAACACCATTACTGAACTTGCTCAGGTAAATAATTTAAGCAATTATTATTTGCAAATATGTAAGTTTCTATCAAATGTAAAAGATAGTCATATTCAAATTTGGAATACCTTCAGTGTGGGCGCTGTGGCAACCTATGCGCCATTTTATTACCCTGATCTTTCAGTTGGATTTGCCAATGATACCTGCTTTGTTCTACATGTAGGTAAAGAGTATGATAAACAGATCAAAAAAGGAGATGTTTTGGTCTCCATCAACGATCGGCCAATCCACGAAATAATTCAGCAGAAGTTAGCTTTTTGTCCTCATTCCTCATACGCAGCCGGATTGTATCGGTTGTCAATCTTTGGTAATTTATTTGAAAGTACAGCAAAGGATGCTATTCTGAATGTTGCATTTAAAAACAGTAACAATGAACCAAGAAAAATTCAATTGAAGACAAATTTATCCGATAGCCCTGTTGATAGAAATACAGATTTTATAAAAAAAGATGAGAATGGATTGGTTTATATTAATCTCTGTACAGATTCATGTACCTACGGGAATTTTACAAAATATATTTCGATACTGCAATCAGCAAAAGGCATTGTTTTCGATGTGAGAGGGCGGCCAAAACCGGATGTCTTATCTGTTATCAGTCATTTTATTCACGAAAAAATAGAACTGGGCAATCTTTTAATACCGGTGATTCGTTTTCCAAATCACGAGAATAACGAATATGCATCAGCAGAAAAATGGTATGTCGTGCCGGCATCATCTCCTGAAAGTAAGGAAGCAAGTAAAAGAAACGAGTATAAAACTCCCCTGTCTATACAGATTGACAAACCACTTGTTTTTTTGTCAAACGAAAAAACGATAAGTTTTGGTGAATCATTTATTGAAATGATGAAATATTACAAAGTAGGAACTATTGTAGGGATGCCCACAGCAGGTTGCAATGGAGATGTAACCCGTTTCCAAATGCCAGCTGCTACTTTTTTTATGACTTACAATAAATTTCTGAATAGAGATGGTTCACAACATCATGCTATAGGTATTTTGCCCGACGTTTGTTGCGGGATGAAAATCATAGATATACAACGTGATATTGATACTCAATTAGAAACGGCAAAACAAATATTACAATAGAGAATGGCAAAACCTCTGTCTTTTCGGATATATGTTGAGAAGAGCTAAAGTTAGCACACGTTGCATGGAACCATTGGTCACGACCGAAGGTTCTCAACAGACATCCGCAAAGCATTGTGTAATAAATATGAATATCTGGTAAGATAAGGTTTCGGTCACTGTTTAAACCTGTCAGATTTCAAAAATCTGACAGGTTTGGAAGCGTAAAAGCGTTAAATAAGGATGTCCAGTATTGTACAGTTTGATAATAACGATACAATATCCTTTTTATTTACAATTAAACGCTCTTCACTGATATGAGAGCGTGGACCGATGGCTGAACTGCCTTATTAGTTGCCGATAAACTGTGGAACAATGAAAAATTACTGTTTTTTGATACCGAAATCCCAAAAATCTTTGAAATAACCGTTCAGCCGATGTGCTTTTATTAATGATTTTTAAGTGCCCTTCAAAAACAATTTCGGGCTATAAATAGTTAATGTCTGAAATAAGCAAGAGACAATAATCAATGAATTCAAAACAGGAGAGTGCATCAGGGTGGCTTGGGAAATCGATAGCTGAAGCAAAAGGTGCGTATTTATCAGCTTCGTTGATGACTATTTTGAGCGCGGGATGTTTTGTGGCGTTTAGCTGGTATTTGTCAGCTTTTGCTGCTTCATGGCTTGTGGACGGGCAAGTGTTGGCCCATAAATTATTGTATGCAGTTGCGTTTATTACAGGCCGGTATGTTTTTGCTCATTTTGCATCTGTTTTAAACTATAACGCCGGCAATGTGATTGTGGCCAAAGTGAAGAAGAAACTCTACCCCGAATTACTCAATAACAATCAAACGGACTCCATATCAAGTACATTGTTGGTGACAAGAGCCACCGACGATCTGAAACCCTTCTATTCTTTTTTTATTCCTTATGCTTTGGCTTCGGTGTTGGTGGGAGGTTTGTTGCTTGTGGTGAGTTTCTGGATGGACAAATGGGTAGGATACACGCTGCTTGTTACTTTTTTGGTGATTCCTATGCAAATGATAGTGATAGGTGTGGGGGCTGAGGCGCTTCATAAAAAACACATCAGCCTTTTTATGAAGTATTCGGCAGTTTTTTACAATCGTCTGCATACAATTGCCGAAATTGTGAACCTCGACAATTTTAAACCACAATATCTCTTTCTGTCCGAAAAAAGCAAGGCGCTCAACAAAGCAACTACCAATGTGATGAGTGTTGCAATATTGTCGTCGGCAGTACTGGAGCTTTTTGTAACAATAGCCATTGCTGCGGTGGCCATATATTTAGGAATGAGTTTGCTGGGTATTATGCCCGGGCCGAATTACGGAAAAGGCTACGATTTCAAAACTGCTTTGTTTCTTTTGATGTTGTCGCCCTATTTTTTCTTTTATTTGCGCAAATTTGTAAGTGCTTATCACGACAGGAACCGGGCGTTGGCAGCTGCAAAGCTATTGATGCCTTTACTGCACGATATCGACGAAGTGCCTGCAATAGATGAAAATGAACAACTTCGGACGCTTGAAATCAAAGACTTGAACTTTGCTTATCCCGATACGGTTGTGAAAGTATTGCACAATATTCAGCTTCAACTTCCCGTGAAAGGACTTGTGCTTGTGAAAGGTATTTCGGGTTCGGGGAAATCCACTTTACTGAAAATATGTTCGGGAAACCTGAAAGTAAACGAAGGTAATATAGCGTTTAATGGACGTGATAATGCGTGGTCGCAGCAATGGTTGAAAGTGAATTCGTCGTACATGAATCAGTTTCCTTTTATTTTCGATGGGACCTTGCGTTACAATGTTTTTCTGGATAAAGCGGCCGAAGCACAAAAGGATTATCCCGCTTTTCTTGACAAAATACTTGACAAAAAAGAAGAAGGCTGGGAAACGCAGTTGAGTCATAATGGGAAGCAACTTTCGGGAGGCGAAAAACAATTGGTTACACTTGCACGCATGATGCTTTATCCTCAACCGGTGGCCATTCTTGATGAACCGACAGCCAATCTTGATGCTTCGACTGTTGAAATTATTCTCGAACAAATACTGAAAATGTCGCACGAAAGATTGGTGATTGTGGCTTCGCACGAAGATAAATTTGATGCCATTGCCACTACAGTGCTTCAGCTGAACTGGGGGGAACAGATGAATTAATAATTGACAATTGACAATTGATAATTGACGGGAGACAGTTCAACGATTCAACGATTCAACAGTTCAACGATTCAACAGTTCCACAGTCTAATGTCTGGAGACCGGAGACTGTTGACCGTTGACTAAAAAAAACAACTAAATGAATACATTCTTACAAAAACATATATTTCAACCTTTAGCAGGCCGTTGGGTGCTGGGTATTTCGGTGTTGATATTCTGGACAGTTGCTTTTGTGGCTCTTCCTGCCATTTCGGGTTGGTTCCTGGCTGCATCTACTGTTGCCTTTATCACTGCCAATGCTTTGTTTGCGTATTTAATTCCATCTTCCATCATTCGTTTGCTCACGTTGATGCGCACAGCAAGCCGGTATTTCGAACGACTCGAAAACCACAAAACAACGCTCGATGCGCAGCGCAGGCTGCAACTTGCCATATTTCAGTCGGTATCACGTTTTCCTTATTTTAAAAAACAGGTCAACAACAATTCCACGATCCTCGAAAACAGCACACATGGTATCGATCAGATTTTGAATCATATTTTACTCTGGTTATTGCCATTTACGGCGCTTATCATTGCATTGGTCGTTTATTTTTTCTTTCTTGCCGTGTTTTCGCAGGCAATTGCTATTGAATTTTTAATTTCATCAGCGCTTCTTTTGTTCGTGTTGCCTCAGTTGATTTTTAGGAGAAACCGTATTCTCTACACAACGCTCAAAGCAGAACGGGAAGAAAACAATCAGGCGCTGATACAAAGTTTCAGAGGCCGTATCGAAATTTCGAAATACAAACTGGAGCAAAAGGCCATTGGTCAGTACGAACAAAGAATGTTACTGATAGAGCGACTCGAAAGCAAACTGCAAATCAATTCATTTACATTGCAACTGATGGCCGGATTGGGTTTCAGCTTTATTGCCATATTTATACTTTGGAATACAACGAATTATAAATTCGATGCTTCGTTGGCCATTGGTGTTTTCTTTGGTGTTATGGCACAGGCCGAATTGGCCGAAATGCTTTTCGCAGGTAAATCGGAGAAAAGTTCGGTAGCACATCAAATCAACGATTTAGATGCCATTATCACACAGGGTGAACATGAAGTGGAAGCCGTGCATGTAAATTCGGCTATGGAAACTTTGACCCTGAGCAATGTAAGCGCCCATATTCCCGAAACAACTGTAACGACCGAAGCATTGACATTGGAAATAAAGAAAGGCGACTGGATAGCGCTTTATGGCGAAACGGGCAAAGGAAAAACTACCTTGCTGAACAGCCTTTTTTATCCTGAATACCGCCTGAAAGGTACATTCACCTGGAATAACGATACTGAAATTTCGCATTTGCCAGTGCCTGAATGTGTGTATGTGACTCAAAAGGCTTACTTGCTTACAGGTACCTTGCGTGAGAACTTCGAATCTTATCCCGACGATGAAATTGTGCATGCGTTGGAAACAGTTGATCTTACTTCATGGTACAGCAACCTGTCTAATGGTTTGGATACATGGTTAGGCGAAAATGGTGAAACCCTGAGTGGCGGTCAACGTAAAAAGTTGTTGTTGGCACAGGCATTACTTAAAAGGCCACAATTATTGGTGGTGGACGAACCTACAGCAGGGATCAGTGCCGACAATGCCATTGCCATTTTCAGCAATATAAAACAACACAATCCCAATATCACGATTTTGATGGCCACACACTTGCTTGATTTTGAGTCGGTGGTGGATAAAGTGCTGAAGATATAGTTATTTACTATTTAATCATTTACTATTTACAATTGAATGTCATTAAGTTAAGCCTTGCAGTCTTAATATCAGGTAAAATCCTTAACTTAATAACATCGATTTACTATTTAAACATATCCCATTTAATAAAATAGAGCATAAACAGTATATTGCCGGTTTATGAATGCGACATTATATTATTTTCATTTTCTGAAAAAGGAAGACACAGGTGGTTGTGTCTTCCTTTTTTTGTTGAAAGAGTTTTTGTTGGACTGAAAATACAAAGGTGCTTTTATGCCTTTAACTGAAATGCCCACAAGTGAGAGGACTTCAATAGTCCACTTTAATTTCTACATCTGTTAGCATTTTTATTTGTTCCGCAAGGACGGGATTCCCTGTCAGATCAACATATTCAAGATGTTCAAGTTCCAGCAATGGCGAAATATCGTCAATACGATTGTTCGAAAGGTTGACACTTTTAAGTTGTAGTAAATTGCCTAAGGCATCAATATCGCCAATTAAGTTGTCGGCGAGGTTTAATTCTTCCAGTCTTTCAAGTCCGCTGATGGGTGAAAGGTCGACAATCCTGTTATCGGATAAATCAATTGATTTAGCATGAATGCAGAACTGAACGCCATCAAGATCGGTGATATCGCTGGATGATAATTCAAATTCATCGATATCCTCCAGATAATACGATGGAAATTCAACGTCCACATGACCATAATGTCTGATTTTTATAGCATCGTAAAAATCATATGCTGTAGTTTTTTTCGACGTAGCTCTGGTTTGTTGCTTATCGCTGTCGTGTATAATTGTAAATCCATCAGTTGTTATGTCCCAATCGTAAACCGGTGAATAATCAATATCTTCATAGCTGTTTAATGTATTCGAAATTTCATCTATCCGTTCCAGTTTCAAAATATGCGAAAGTTCAAGCAATCCATCGAAGTTATTTGCATCGACAAGCGTCTTTATTTCGTTTAAATAATAATTGGAACGGTCGGGATGATAGAGCATTATCAGTTTGGAAAAGCCCTTTCCCTCAGCGGAAATTTCGATGTCGACAAAATCACTTATTATCTCTCCAATCTTTTGCAACATTGAAAACTGCTGATTTTTATACAAATTAATCAGCGTTAATGAGATCCTGTTTAAATTCCTGACCGTATAGGCTTCTTCCAGTTGTTGCTGAAGATCGGTTATAATCATATCAAGCTGGGTTTTATAATTGTTTGTATGTGATGTTGTTGCTTTCGTTTTTGTTTTGTTTTCCTGTCTTTTGTTTTAGCCTGTTTGGTTAGTAGTAAAGTCAGTAAGCTTGGAAATAGTTTATTTTTTCAAGTTCTCATTCAGTACTTTTACAAGTTGATATACAAGTGTTACCGGGTTTTGTTTGTGATATTGAAATTCCTGTTTTTCCATAAACAGTTTGTCAGCTCTGTTTATTGCTTCCTTTTGGTCTGCTCGTGGGTCGTTTTGCAAGCGTTTATAGTTCTCTGTACAGAATTTCCATTTTTTGCCATCTTTCTCGTAATTAATACCCCAATATTTGCTTAGTTGCTCATAATAGAATGTGCGATGATTTTCATTGTCGGTATATTGGTAATGTAAATAAAACCACAACTCAAAAGCATCGTTTGAATACGCCACATTATAACCCAACTCTTTTGCTTTGGCAATAGAATTGTCAAAGTCGGGAATACAGTTTGCTACATCAAGCTTTATGTCCAAATCAAAAACACACCAAACTTCATCACATTGCTCAATTTGTTGAATTCTTTCAGTGTTTTCAACTAATTGGAGTTTGGATTGTCCCAGTGAAAATAGTTTGACTGTCAGGATTGATACAAGAAATGACTTGAAATACAACTCCTCGGTTTGTCCTTCGCAGACAATCAGAATCGTCTTGTTTGGGGTTACTGTTTCAACTTGATATTCCGAAGCGTTTACTTTCTTCAGCCAGGGTTTCTGCCCTTTTACATCAGTCTTTTTGATGTAGGTTTGTTTCTTAGGCATCTTTCTTAGTTTTAAAAAGTTGATTAAAATTGCCTAAAAATGGAATTGCACCATATTTTCCTTTTATATAATCCTTCTCGAATGATGCCGAGTTTCTTATTCCTTTAAATTGTACCAATGAGTACAAATGACTTTCACCGTATTTATCTTTTTCTACAAAATCAATTTGGTCGCGTCTTAATAAATCTGCCGACAATAAATTTGTATCGTGGGTGATGAAAATTAATTGTGCCGAATTATTTCCCTGAGAATTAAATAATTCAACTATTTTCCTCGAAATTAATGGGTGTAATCTTGCATCAAATTCATCAATGACCAATGTTTCTCCATTTTCGATGGCTTGAATAAGAAAGGAACTAATTTCAAACATTTTCAATGTGCCTTCCGACTGTGAGGATAAAAATTGTAAGTTCGCTTCTCCAATTTTTTCTTTACCTGAGTTGAACTTATCGTGCGTCGAAATAACTAAACCGATTTTATTTCCCTGCTCTAATTTCTTGATCAATTCAGTAGGGGCATCTTTAATTAATTCGTCATTTGTTACCACCTCAATTATATCCAGTGAATTAATCCCAACATCTGCAATTTTAAGAAAATCAGTGATTTTATTCTTTGTTTCTTCATTTCTCAGGTTTGTACCGGAAATATTATATAACTGTTTATCTTGTAGTCCACTTAGAACTGTTATCGAAGAAATTGTGTTTGAGATTTGCTTAGACAATTTGCCGTTCATGGCTGCAACGGCTGATAAAAACAAAGAATTGCTTCTAAATACTTCATTTTCGCCTTCACTGTCATTGTAAATTGATAAAAGTTTATAACCTTCCTCAAAGTGAAGTTTACTAATGTCCTTAATCGTATTGTTCTCTCTTACAAAATAGCAAACTTCTCTTTCGTTGGGAACGCCAAAAAGCCATTCGCTTTTAATTACTTTGTTGGTAACTTCGAACCCATATCTGAATTGGATTTTATTTATTTCGAATATCAATTGAAAAAAGGAGGGCTCATTCTCTGTTTCAACCGATAATTTAAAATTCTCAATCAAGTCAAGTACTTTTTCATCTTTTACTGAATTTTTAATTATCCTAATGAAACTCACAAGCGCTTTTACGATATTGCTTTTACCGCTTGCATTTGCCCCATAAATAGCTTTACTTTTAAGCAAAGATTGCTTTTCATTCAGTACAATTATATTGTTTTCGCTAAGCTCATTAATTTTTGAAGCGGTCATATTCAAAGATTGAATTTCTTTAAACGACCGATAATTTCCGAAACTAAATTCCTTTATCATAATCTTACTCTTTTATGGTTGTATTTACGATGCAAATATACAACTAAATCAGATAAAAGCTCAGGTTAATTTCATTATTTGCAATATAAATGCAAATAATACATTAAAAATTGCTATTTGTGCGTTTTAGGGCTGAAGATTTGCAATTAAATATCATTAAAAGGATTATTCTGTACATCTCCCTGTATTCATTTCATTTGTTACATCAAAAATACGATAACCATATTTTTTAATTGCCTCGTGACTTTGTTCATCTGTCAGGTTTACAAATTCATTCCTGAAAGTAAGCAATGCATATTCATTTCTTAGTTCATTAATGGCTGCTTTTGTTTTGGTCAGCACATTGATATAATCAGAAAATACACTATTGCCGTTTATATGAAAACAGACAATATAATCGGAATTGCTTATTATGCATGCTTTTATTGTTTTCTTTAGGCCCTCAGCCCGACATGGCTGCCCATTGATAGTATATACATCCGTTTCGGGGTTTGTAATTTCAATAACGTTGGCGAAACGATTCAGGGCTTTGAGTCTGTCATCCCCATCTGCATTCATAAGATCGTTCCCCGGAAGTCGGGTAAGGAATACAAAATTTTTATAATAGTTTTTATTCAGCTCTGCATCAGTCGGAACAACAGAATAGGCAACCCTCAATGCATTTACATTCATTAATTCATGCTGAATTTTAGTTACGAAACTCATTTTAATTGTTTTGTCAATGTGCAGGCGGTAAGTACATAGATAAATATCAGCTTCCTGTAAAGTGTTTTGAAATTCTAAAATCGTTGCACCTGCATTATTGAGCGTTACCTCATGATTGTCGATAAAGATTTTCGGTGTTGAATGCTCATTTTGTTTGTTGCGTACAACATAAATATCTTTCATTAAGCTTTGACTTTCTACCTTGCAGTCATAGCTGTCGGATGCAGGAACTTCAAGCTTAAATTGATAGGCGATATTTTTTTGTAATGCAATGTTATTTAAGCCTCTATAATCAATTAAGTTCACTTTCGAGAGTCCAAAAGCTATTGCAGAACAAAGGATAGCGGAACAAAACATCCATTTCAGACTTTGTTTTTTATTTGTTCTTCTTATTGAATTCCAGGTCTGAAGGAACAGCACAAGAAGTATCAAAACAAAAACATAATTGTATTTTGGATAAAAACTAAAAGCGTAAAACCCGCCCTGAAAGGTAGGACCGAAAGTCAAACCATACATGACAGCCAATTCCGAAAACCAAAGCAAAAAATAAGTATTCAGAGTGCTCTGGTCATTTAAAATTGTTTTTCGTTGAAGCTTTTGTTTCGAAAAAAACTGTTGAGGCCTGTTCAGCCAAAAAGAAAAACAAACCGACTGAGCAAAAATAACCGAGATAAAAGCAAAGACAAGGTTATAAAAACTATGTTCTTTGTCGGAGAGTATCCATAAATCGTAATCCGCTGTCAACGAAACAAATCTGAAAGATTCACGCGTCAGGTACAGCAAAGCATAAAAGCAAAATGCAAAAAACAATCCTGCCAATAATCCCGCTATTAGCCTCGATATTGGTATTTTGAATAATTCTGTTTCAGTATGCAGGAAGTTTTTGTTTAGCATTTTAATAAAGTATGTCCAGTGGGACGAGGTTTTTTATTTTCTCGCTTTTGTGTATTTTATTTGCACTCTTTCAATTTCCGTTCAACCATGTCTTGTTTCGTTTCGTCCCAAATATAACAATGTTCTTTTATTAGCACCATCTTGTTGTTTACAACTTTATATTCAGCTGTTGTAACCTGACTTCCTGCACAACATTGATTCCGTTCGTAAATTCTTTTTGCTTTGTTGTCGAATTCTAATGATACGCCCGTGAAACCACTTTCAATATATTTCCCTGATTTGGGATCGTATAAAAAGTATATACTTGAAGTATTTGGTCCTGCATAACTTGTTTCGAAAACCGCAAAATCTAAAATTCCGTCAAAATTGAAGTCTCCAATAGATATATTCTCTAAACCCATAAGTTGACAGTCTACATTTAGCTTTTGAAGAAGCTTATCTGTTTTCTTTTCCAGTATTTTTACGCCGGTAACTATGCCCTGAAACTTTCCTTTCTTCTTCGATACAATGAGTTTAAAGTATTTATTGCCCAACGAAACAGGCTGAAGTATTTCTCTGTCTTTCCATTCAGCACTATCTCCATAGTTTATCTCAAAGCTTTTGTTGAGTGTTATTTTTAGTGTCTTATTCGTTTTTAAATCAGTCCAACTGCCTTCGTGTCTGTTCCTGGTTGCATCAAATTTATTGAATGTAAGTTTCGCACTGTTTTTATTTTTTGCGTTTTTTTCGTAGAGTATCAATTCATTGTTGATCAGTGTTCCGGTAATTATAATTGGTTCATCTCTGTTCGAATAAGTTTAAATAGCACGAACAACTCCTTCGGAAGACAGGTCGGCTACAAGTTCAATCGGATACTTATCAATATATCCCGAAAACATGGTTTGGCCATACAAACCTGAAGTAATCAGTAGAATGGTCAGTAGCAGAATTGTTATTCTCTTTTCTTTTTTCATTTGCTAAAATGTATTACTTGCGTTGGTTCACTTTATGCGCCTGCAAAGCTTTATGCATTTAATAAAGTATATCCCGTAGGACTGAGTTTGTTTCTCTGGAGCTTTATCTGAAAAGAAACGTTCAAAAGTCTTCGACGTTTTGAAGTTTGAGTGTAAAACTTTTAGTCGTCGAGGAACGAGACACTAAAATGTTTCTTCGTTAGTTTCCCTTGTCCTGCCTGATATTCTTAAATAACTAAAGTTAGTTCCCGTCAGAGACCCGCAATGCTTTGTGCTTTGAATAAAAGTATATCCGGTGGCATGAGGTTGTTGCTGGTAACAATTCGAACTTCATTTTGTCTCGTCGTCAAATACTGTAATTAAGGTGATTATCTGTCGTGTTATTTCCGTTGCTATTTCTTCGGGTGTTAGGTCATATTCATAAGTAGCTTTTTTTACTCCTTTGTTTTCAAGTTTGCTTATCAAATAATGGTATTTGTCGCTTGAAAACCAGTAGTGTGATACCAATTTATAGTCTAATATACCAACTTGATAGAATAAGGAAATATCATTTACAACAATGTTATATTTTATGAGTTGGAAACCTTGCCAAGTAAATCGTCCTGGTCCGCCAAATTGAGTTTGCTTATTAATACTTGACAAAATTGTTCTTATGTTTTCTTGATTTACGTAGGAATGTATAGAATTCAATTTCTGTATAAGGTCTAAGTTAAACTTGTTGTGATATTCTAAAAGCCTGTTGACTTTGTCAATGTTATTATGAAAGAAATTAATTACTTCTAAGTTATCTACCATACTTTGTGAGTTAATATTGTTTTCAATGTTTTTTAAAAAGTCAAAGAGAAAGATCAAATATTTTGTATCTGAATAGGCGGTAAAGTCTCCAATATTTTTCTTAATATTTTTGATTAGGTCTGAATAAATAATATTGATAAAACCATTCGTTGTTGTTACCCTGTTTTTTGACAAAACAATTTTGTGTGCAGTAAGATCTTGTGGCTTTGCTAAACCTTCAATAGTGTTTGAATAGTCTTGCAAATCATTATACAAACTAGCGTCAACTTTATTTTCAATTCCTAAAATAAAATTATCTGCAAAAACAACAATGTCAATACGATTTCCTAAATTGGTTGGATATTCTGTCCTGACACGAATATTTTTAAAATTACTTATTGTCGCTTTTCTTCCTGCAGTCTCAAAAATAGAGTTTAAAATCAAGTCAAACAGATTATGCTCGTTGTTTGGATTACAAAAGAAAGCTAAGATATTGCTCCAAACATTTTCAAGGTGCGGGCACTTGGCAATTTCAAGAAATGTCAAACCGCTTCTTTCCTTGATCTTTAAATCGTTAAAGTCGTCAATTAATTTTTGAAGTTCGTTCATTTTTTTTATATCTGTTTCTTGTTAATACTTTCGTCATATTATACATTCAGCCCCAAAAATCCTCTTCCCCCTTTCACCTGTCAAAGTTAATTAAAAGTGCTAAAATTGCAAATAAAAGCAAAATATATTTAATGTTTGGGCAAATAAAAGGAATAAAAGGAGTGAACGGGCCATTGGCTATTGAAAAAGGAGAGAGAAAGGACGGTGATTTTTAATTTCATTGAAAGGAAACCCATTTTCACAGAAAGGAAAGCCAGCATCACAACAATGAAACGGCGTGTCATGTAAATGAATTTCAGTATCACATGCATGAAAGCAATTAAAGGAAAAGGAAATCAAAAATCACAAGCATTCAACGCAATTTCACAACCATGAAATCAAAAATCACAACCATTAAATGCAATTTAATGGTTATGAAATTCAATTTAATATTCATGAAAATCGATTTCATGATCGTGAAATCGAAAATCACAACAATTAAATTCAATTTAATGGTTATGAAATCCAATTTAATATTCATGATAATCGATTTCATAATCGTGAAATCAAAAATCACAACCATTAAATCGATTTTCATATAAAGGAAATTGAAAATCACAACAATTAAAATCAATTTCACAACCATGAAACTTCATTTAATGTATATGAAATTCAATTTCACGATCATTAAATTGAAAATCACAACAATTAAAATGAATTAAATTGTTGTGATTGGTTTTGTAATTTAGTTGTAAATAACGGCTTTAGGGCGGAGTGTAAAATTAGGAATGAATGAAAATACAGAAAACAGCCAAAAGTCCCCGTAAGAGAAATGCAGGGGCTTTTGGTGTTGCTCACGCGTTAGCGTCGGTGATAAACCTGGTCGAAAGGCACTCTGAAACGGTCGCCCCAAATGCCTTTGTTGCCATTGCGAATGCCGCAGGGAACGATCATGTTTATTTCGGCGCCATGGGGCAATTGGAGTAGTTTTTTCACCCTTCGGCTGTCGAAGCCTTCGAGGGGGCAGGTGTCGTAACCTTCGTTGGCCATGGCAATCATAAAGGTTTGAGCCGCCAAACCGCAACTTTTGTGTACCACCACGCGTGCATCGCTTTCGGAAAGGCCTGTGAACATGGGTCGGAAAAGGCTTACGCTCACTCCAATGGCTTTGCGAAACAGTCCCAGCAATCCGAAAAAGCGACTGTAGATAAAGGGCATGGCTTTGTTGTAGTACAATTCACGGCCTTTGATGCGGTTCTCTTGTCGCTCGGCCGGGCTGTTGCGTGCAATATTCGTTTTTTCAAAATCAATCACTTGCTTGGCACGTTGGCGATGCAAATCCTGGCGCGTAACAAATACAACTATTTCTTTCGCCGTTGCCGCTGCACCTTGCGAAAGGCAGGCTTCGGTCATCTTGCTGAGCATTTCGGGTTCGGTAATGTGATAAAATTCCCAAAGCTGCATGTTCGAACTATTGGGGGCAAGGGTGGCTAATTCAAGACAATGTTTTACTTTTTCGGTGTCGAGGGCTTTGTCAGGGGCAAAATTGCGCACCGAACGCCTAAAATTCAATACTTCTTCCAGGTTCATGTTGTCGTTTTTTGTTGTTGTGTATAGTTGTTGTTAATAAACAAAGTTCGTGCATGATAGTTCGGCTAACAATAACAAATCAGGTTTCGTGTTTTGGGTGATTGTTAATTTTAAGAATAAAAAGCTCCGTAGGAGTGACATTATAGAAAGTCAAGACGACTTCAGTCACAACTATGCAAACAAAGCAATTGAAAGGCAATATAATTATACTTCTATAGATGTAGTTTTTCAGACAGGATGAACAGGATTACATGTGAATTGCAGCCAGAAAGAATGATCTAATCTAAAAATCCACGGAATTTATGTTGTTTTAAAGGTCTGTTTAACAAAATAAAATCTATTCATCTTGTCAGGTGGGTCACTATTATTTTAAAATGATTATCCGTTGTATTACCTAAATTGATTTTTATATGTAACTGAGGCT
>CAYMHE010000004.1:66525-71331 GCA_964390175.1 uncultured Paludibacter sp. | reverse complement strand
AAAAATTGGCTCCTTTTTTTATTTTATATCGAAACTTTTATCGGACAACAATATATTTTAATATGAAATTTGAACTTAGCGGATTACAAATCCTTATAATACAAGAAGCTGGGATTCTTAATCCCAGCTACGTGCGCCAATTTTAGGTCTTCTGGCTACATATTTAGAAAGACAAGCTAATTACTCTTCAACTGAACGCCAGTCTTCCGGATTTTTGGGATTATATTTGATCTTAAAATCTGAACCTATGGGGATTACACCCACAGAATAACATTTATATCTTTTATTATCGACATAACAATAACCCCTAGATAAAGTTTTTGTAGCACCTCCTCTACGCAATGACTCGCGAGAATAATACTCAACTGTAACCGAAACAATTACACCACTATTCTCCAGATCAATATTATCCTTATAGTTTTTCAAACTTAATATAGCCAAAAAAGCAATAATAACTATCCAAGACCAATTTCTCTTTAAAAATTTCTTAACATCGCTTTTATTCATTATTTATCGCTTTGTTAATGATAGATTATTTATAATGATATCAACACTATTTATATTCGCTCCTACCGGATATCTTCATTTAACGTAAGAGCTTCGCGGGCGTCTGAGGTAAACCAACGGTCATGACCAAAGGGAATAATTGCAATCCGAAACACCTACAACATTTCCGCTGCAAAATATATCTATTGTAGCAAAGATAACAATTTTAATATAAAAATTGAACTAAGCGGATTGCAAATACTTATAGTACAAGAAGCTGGGATTGCAAATCCCAGCAACGTGCGTCAACTTTAGTTCTCCTTATCATATATCCGAAAGGACAGGGTAAACTACCATATAATTAACCAATAAATTATTATACCTTTCTTTTCGTTGACACAAATTCCTTTCGAATAGCCATTTTTCCATCCCTTAGGCATATACTTGTTAGGTTTTAATCCTTTCCAATACAAACCAGGTTTACTATCCAAAATGTAAAGTACAAAATCATTATGTAAACCCGAAATGCTTACATTAGAATATATATTTTCACTATTTATACCAATACTTTCAAATTCTTCTTTTTCAAAGAATGGTAATGGATAGTAATTGGTATTATTCTTAAATATTTTTTTATAGTATACTTTTTTTGAATTATCCCAATAAATTATAGATTCAGTTTTAATTGTTACAAGTGAGGTGTCAGAAGCAATATAATTTTGCAAAGACTTCTGTGCTAAATATTTCTTTAAATTAATTATGTTTTTCGGTTCAAAATCATAATACATATAATAAATACATTGACTGGTCGTGTCAATGTTTTCTATTGTTGAATATTTACCTGAAAGAGTATCTGGAAAAAAATCCACCATATTTGAAGGAAATTGTTTTAATTGTTTTTGGTATTTTATCGTTGCATTATTTTCATGTTTATTACATGAGAAAAAGCACAAACACAAGTACAAGCATAAGGAACTATATTTTTTCATACTTTAATGTTTTAATTTTAATAGTTTGAAAATTAAATCAACACCAGTTATTACACTATTAATTTTATTTCCAGTACGTTGTTCTTCATAATAAGCATTTTTGTAAGAACTTTGCCCTGCTGGTTTAATTAGGTTATATCTAACTGTTTCAAATTCAATGTAATTCTTATAGATATCCCCATCTATCTTTTTAGACATATCTGATTTGGTGTTTAATTTTTCAGGTGTTACATACGTTATTGCTTTGTTTTTTTCAATTAAATCAAAACTTATATCTTTAATGATTTTTCCGCTTTCTCCAGAATCTGTTTTAGTAGTTTTTGTTTCTTCGATTTTAACTCTTTCAGCTTTCTCGTAACCTTGCTTATTCATGAATTTTTCTGCAAGACTTGGACCATCAAAAGTTAGTACATCTCTTTTTACTATATCTTTAATATCCATTCCAAACATCTGATCTTGTCCCATATTTTCATATTTGTAATTTCCTAAACCATACATATCCCTTAACTTTTCATTTAGTTCAGAAACACCTCTAATAAAGATAACATTCCCATTTTCATTATTTACAAACCAATCCATACCGTCAGGGTCTATGACGTTTACGGGATTTCCTCCACACCACGCATAAGGACTAATACTATAATATTTCTCCGCCAGCGGATCTACACTTGTCCATCTACCTATAGCTGCGTAATACCCACGTGCACCATAATCGTAAGTATCATACCCATGCATCTCCACAAACTCCTTGCCGTTGTACTTTTTATTTTGTAAGCCCGGATCATCATCACTATTACTTGCCCAAGGTAAACCGCTGGGGTAATACTGCGTACGTTGCTCCCGTCTTACCGGATATCTTCGTTCAATACACAAAGCTTCGCGGACGTCTGACGGAATTTGCAATTCCGTCGTAATGTATTATAAGGATTTTTAATCCGAAACACTTTCCGCTACAAAATATATTTATTGAGCAAAGATAACTATTTAATCTAATTATTTAACTTAGTCACCAACGAAGGGTCTGATTCTGTTCAATAAAACCGTCTCCAACACGCTCGCGACCGGTTTTTAGTCGGTAATAATCGTCTTCGCAGGTGCTACGTACGGCAACTTTAGGTCATTTACATATCCTGAAGGGCAGGTAGGCTGTAAATTGCATAGCAATACCCAATGTATCAGGGGTGTTTTTTTCTACAAGACCTTTAAAGTCGGTTTAAAAACAGCTAATGTTCTTCGTTACGGAGTTTAGTGCTGTCGATAGCTGTAATGTTCATATTCTTTTATTTTTTAAGCGATGAATAGTCTTGTAAGCAGTATTTCTTCCCGCTTTTCAGCCGGCGATTGTCGACAGGCTTTCAGAAGCTCCCGAAACCTTGCAGCGGCTCGTGTTCTGTCTTTCAGAACGCTCCGAAACCCTGAGGACAATAGTGAACTGTCTTTCAGGAATTTCCGAATGTATGCCGAAGAGCGCGGACTAACTTTCGGAGCTGATGAAACCCCCGGCGACAGACGGCGGTTGAAAGGTAAAAAGTTGAGACAAGGGTTTAAAAACAGGTTGCATTCCCGTCCGACCGGATACCCTCATTCAACATACAAAGATTTGCGGACGTCTGAAGAAAGCCAAACTTCAAAATGTCAAAGACTTTTGAATGTTTCTTAAAAAAACGAAGCTATAAACGAAGAAACGTTTTAGAGTCCTCCTTCGTCAGACGACTAAAAGTTTGCACACGCACCAAACTTCAAAACGTCGCAGACTTTTGAATGTTTCTTTAAGATAAATCCCGCCCCTTCCGGATATCCTCATTCAACATACAAAGCCTCGCAGACGTCTGAGGTGAACCAGCGGTCATGACCATCGAGAATAATTGTAATCCTAAACTCTTTCCGCTGCAAAATATATTTATTGAAGCAAAGATAACTATTTCATCTAAATATTTAACTTAGTGGATTGTAAATTACCGACCCGTGCCCATAAGGTATAGAAAAACTCTTTAAAATTTATTACCTTTGCAGCATGTTTTTTTTGAAGTAATAAAATGATTGATAATAATATATTTCACAATAAGAAGGTGGCATTCCACACCCTTGGATGCAAACTGAACTTTGCCGAAACGTCGGCGATAGGGAAAAAGATGGCCGAAGAGGGTTTCACAAAAGTACGCGCCGGCGAGCAGGCTGACGTTTGCGTGATCAACACCTGCTCGGTAACCGACACCGCCGATCACAAATGCCGTCAGGCCATTAACCGCCTCAACCGGCAGCATCCCAATGCCATTATGGTAGTAACGGGTTGCTATGCACAGCTGAAACCCGACGAGATTTCGAAAATTGACGGGGTGGATCTGGTGCTTGGTTCCAACGAAAAGTTCAGCGTCCTAGATTATATCCGCGACATCGACAAAGATAAACCTGCCGAAGTGCATACAACAAAGCTGAATCAAATCAGGGAATTTAAACCTTCGTGTTCGCGCGACGACCGCACCCGCTATTTCCTTAAAGTGCAGGATGGATGCGATTATTATTGCACTTACTGCACCATTCCCTTTGCACGCGGCCGCAGCCGCAGCGCATCGGTAGCCGAAACAGTGGAAAGAGCCATGGAGGCCATCAATGCAGGAGCCCGCGAAATAGTACTTACGGGGGTTAACATTGGCGATTTCGGCGTGCATACCAACGAGAACTTTTTCGATCTTGTGAAAGCGCTGGACAATATCGAGCGCGATGTGCGTTTCCGTATTTCGTCGATTGAGCCCAACCTGCTGACCGACGAAATCATCGAATACGTTAAGACCAGCAAACGCATTATGCCCCATTTCCATATTCCGCTGCAATCGGGCACCAACGAAGTGCTTCAGCTGATGAAACGCAAATACAACCGCGAACTCTTTGCCCACAAAGTGGAACTTATCAAGCAATTGATGCCTCATGCCTTTATTGGCGTGGATGTAATAGTGGGCGTGCGTGGCGAGACTGCCGAACTTTTCGAAGCTTCGTGTCAGTTTATCGATGGGCTTGACATTTCGCAACTGCATGTGTTTACTTACTCCGAACGTGCCGGCACCAAAATGCTGGATATAGAACAAAGCACGCCTTTGGCCGAACGCAAAAAACGAAGCGACATATTGCACTTGCTTTCGGACAAAAAAACAAAAGCGTTTTACGAAAGTCAACAAGGCAAAAGCTATCCTGTACTGTGGGAAAGCCGGCACAATGGCGAAAACATGGTAGGATTTACAAATAATTATGTAAAAGTAGAACGTCCGTTCGACAAAAATCTGGTGAATACGATTCAAACCGTCACCCTGGGCGAATGGAACGAAGAACGATCGGC